>DATABU010000555.1:0-16299 GCA_036259415.1 Longimicrobiaceae bacterium | reverse complement strand
GGCCACCCCCGCCCGGCACCTCCCATGCGCCCATCCGCCGCCGCCCGCCGCCTCGCCCTGTGCGCGGCCGGGCTCCTCGCCGGCCTCGCCGCCCCCGCCGCCTCGCAGGAGGTGGGCGTGTTCGCCTCCGGGGCCCGCTCCGACCAGCTGGAGATGCGCCGCCCCCTGGGGCTGGGCGCGTACGTCGCCGTCTCCCCCGTCTCCTTCCTGAAGGTCCGCCTCTCGTACCAGGAGCAGGCCGCGCGGGAGGACCGCCTCGACACCGTCTGCGACACCTACTGGCCCGAGTTCCGGAACTGCGTCGGCGAGGGCGTGCGCAGCGAGGGGCGCATGCGCACCGTCTCGGGGCTCCTGCTGGGCGTGGTGCCCGTCGGCCGCCGGGTGCGCCTGGAGGCCGGCGCGGGGCGGAGCCGGACCCGCGTCGAGCTGGACCTGCGCAGCGACAGCGGCCGCGGGCTCGGCGTGGTCGTCCCGGAGGGCGAGGAGCAGCGCGGCGTCGTGCTGCACGCGGGCGCGGCGCTGGAGCGGGTCCTTGGCACACCGCTGGGGGCCATGCTGGAGGCGGAGCGGCGGCAGGTGGACTTCGAGGGCTGCGTGATGGACGTGGGCGCGCCCTTCTGCGGCACCTCGCGCTTCCACGAGCTGCGCGTGGGACTGCGCTACCGCTTCCTGTGATCCGGAGGACGCCCATGGTACCGACGCTCCGCGGGCTGGCCCTGGTGCTGGCCGCCATCGCCCTGACGGCCTGCGACACCCTGGTGGAGGTGGACTCCCGGGCGGAGGGGGTCCGCATCGCGCTGGAGCGGGAAGCGTACGCGCCGGGCGACACCCTCTCGGCGCGGCTGGTGAACGACTCCGGGGTGGAGCTGGGCTACAACTTCTGCATCACCACCCTGCTCCGGCGCGAGGGCGGCGGGTGGGTGGTGGCCGACGTGCCGCTGGCCTTATGCACGGCGGAGCTGCGGCCGCTGCGCCCCGGCGACAGCGTCGCGCTCCTGCGGGAGATCCCCGCCCGCCTGGAGAGCGGCGAGTACCGCCTCCGCGCCACGGTGCTCGTCCCGCTGGACGGCGGGGGCCGCGCCGTGGTGGACTCCGGGTCGTTCCGGGTGCAGCAGTAGACTTGCGCCCGGGCTTTCCGCGCTCGACCTTGCCCCGTCCGCGCCGGTCCCGGTGCGCGGGCGGGGCGCTCCTGTCCCGCCCTCCCGAGGCCGAATCCCCCGGGAGGCCCTTTGGAGTACCAGACCAAGGTCAAGCTGTTCGTCGCCGAGGCGCCCACCGACTGGATCTCGGGGGCGATCGTCTGCCTGTACGACCGCGACCGGCTCTCGCGCGACGACCACCTGGGCACGGACGTGACCGACGCCTACGGCGAGGCGACGTTCCGGTTCACCGAGGACCAGTTCCTGGACCTGGACGACCGGCTGGGGGGCTCGCTGCCGGAGCTGTACGTGATGGTCTACGACTCGGACGGGCGCTGCGTCCTGTCCACCCGGGCGACGGCGGAGCCCAACGCGGCGCCGGCGCTGATCCGGGTGGCGGTGCCGCGTGACTTGGCGCGCGAGCACCGGCTTCTTTGAACGGCTTCGACTGCGGGTTCGGGCGTGCCCCTCGCTGGCGCTCGGGTCGGGCTGCGGCTCCGTAAGCGGGCACACTACGCCCGCTAACGGAGGCGAGCCCCGGGAAACAGCCCCCGGGTCTCGCCGCTTCGCGCTCGCATCCCTCACGCAGGGTCCCAGTCGAGGCAAGCTGTTCTCCCCCTCCCCCTTGCGGGGAGGGGGCCGGGGGGAGGGGGTCGCCGTTCAGCCGACGCTTTCCTCGTTGAGCTCTACGGGGCCGTGGAGGGCGCCGCGGACGGCGTCGAGGAGGGCGCGGGGGTCGAAGGGCTTGGCGACGAAGGCGGCGGGGGCGACCTCCAGGCCGTAGGAGGCGTCGGGGTCGTTGAGGATCCCGGAGGCGAGGAGGACCGGGAGGCCGGGGCGGCGGCGGGAGAGCTCCCAGAGCAGCTCGCGTCCCCCCATGCGCGGCATCACCACGTCGGAGACCACCAGCACGATCTCGCTCCCGTGGCGCTCCAGGAGCTCCAGCGCCTCCACGCCGTCGGACGCCTGCAGCACCCGGTAGCCCTCGGAGGCGAGGGCGGCGCGGCACACGTCCCGCATCTCGGGCTCGTCGTCCACCACGAGGATCGTCGGCTTCGTCATCGGCTCGCTCTCGAATGGCCCGGAGCGGCGCGCCGTCGGCGGGAGCGCTCCGGCTGTTGGCCGGGATGGCCCGGGGGGTTGGACGCGGTGGAAGCAAGAACCACACCCGGCAGCCGGTCCCGCCCGCGGGGGGGAGCCCGCCGGACGCGGGGCGCAGACGTTTCCGGAGTTGGACCAGTTTTCCGGGGGGTGAGATGAGAGCCCGCAGCCGCGTCCCGCGCCGCGTGGTCGGCTTCCACCGCGACGGGGCGGGCGACTGGGTGGCCGACCTGCAGTGCGGCCACGCGCAGCACGTCCGGCACGACCCGCCCTGGCAGGTGCGCCCCTGGGTGCTCACGCCGGAGGGGCGGGCCGGCTTCCTGGGGACCGAGCTGGGGTGCCCGGAGTGCGCCCCGCCGCGAGACCCGCCGTGAAGCTGCTCTACTTCCGCGCCGACGGGTGCGGCGTCTGCCAGGATAAGGCGCCGGTGGCCGAGGCCGTCGCCCGGGAGCAGGGGCTCCCGCTGGAGGTGCACGACCTGGGGGACGAGGCCGGACGCGCCGAGGGGGAGGCGCGGCGCATCCGCGGGATCCCCACCCTGGCGCTGGCGGACGGCGAGCGAGTCCGCTTCCGGCTGGTGGGCCGGATGATCACCCCCGGGTACGTGGCGCAGCTCGTCGCGCGCGCGCGCGCCTCCTCCTGACCGGCGCCGTTGCGCCCGGCGGCCCGGGCGCGCAGCTTGGGCGTGGACCCGCACACTGAGGCGCCATGCCCATCCCCGACGAGATCGCCCGCGGGCTCGCCGACGCCCACCAGGAAGCGCTGCGCGTGGGCGACAGCCCCCTGCGCGCCGACCGCCTCGCGGACCGCCTGGCGGAGCTGGGGCGGGCGGTGGAGGCCGCCGCGGACGCCCCCGAGGAGGCCCGCGCGCGCATCCAGGCCGCGCTCGCCGACGCCGAGCGCGTGCTGCGCCGCGACGACGATGGCCGCGAAGCCGCGCGCCACCTCCAGACCGCGCTCCGCCACGTGGAGCAGCGCCCGCGGAAGCCCTCGCCATTCCTGGACGACGACTGACACGGGCCCTACCCGCTCCCGGCTGGGAGCCTGCGTGAGGGATGCGAGCGCGAAGCGGCGAGACCCACAGCAGTTCCGTGGGGCTCGCCTCCGTTGGGCACAGTCGTATCGTGCCCTACGGAGCCGCAGCCCGACCCCGGCGCAGCCGGGGGCACGCCCGAATTCATCAGTTCAAGACAGAGAAGAGGGGAGGGGGTCGCGCACCCGCTCCCCTCTTCTCGCGAGCACCGCCGGCCGGTCAGCTGACCGTGACCTGCCGGACCATGCCGTGCGCGATGTGGGGCTTGCCGTCGCCCGCGTCGGGCACCATGCAGAGGAGCGCGTACTCACCCGGCGCGAGGTCCGCCGTCACGAAGTTGACCTCCCCGCGGTCGATGGCCGTGGTGCCGCCGACCGGCTTCCCCGGAGGCGGGCCCTGCATCTTCTCCATCCACCCCACCAGGTCCTGCGCGGTCTTGCCGGGGGCGAGCTGCACCAGGACCACCTCGTGCGGCTGCGTGGCCGCGTTCTCCACCCGGATGGTGCGCCGCCCCGCCTTCAGCTCGGGGGTGGTCAGGAACGAGTAGTCGTTCAGCACCATCCGCACGTCGGCGGCCGGCTCGCCGGCCGGGGCCGCCGCGGGCTCCACCGTCACCGGCACCACCATACCCTTCATGAAGTGCGGTACTCCGTCGCCCGAGGGGATCACGCAGATCAGCGCGTACTCGCCCGCCTCCAGGCGCAGCGCCGTCTCGGTCACGCCGCCGCCCGGGACCGGGGTGTTCGGCCCGCCCACGTAGGTCGCCCACTCGGGGAGGTTGTGCTCGCCCCTGGAGAGCAGGGCCATCAGCTCGTCCACCGTGTGCCCCGCGCCGATGCGCACCAGCTGCGCGTGGTGCATCTCCGTCCCGTCGTTCACCAGGCGGAACGCGGTCAGCCCCGCCGGGATCGTGCGCGGGAGCTGGAAGGAGAAGTCGCGGGCGCCCACCGTCACCACGTTGGGCGCCGGGGCCGACGCGGGCGCGTCCGCCGTCTCCCGGGCCGCCTCGGGCGTGGCGTCGGCCCGCCCGCAGGCGGCCGCCAGCACCGCGAGCCCCGCCAGCGCCGCGCTCCTCCATGTATTCGTCCGCATCTCCGTCCTCCGTGTCTCGGGGTTGCACCGCCGCCGGCCGAGCGGCCCGGCGGACGTGGGCGACAGGATAGGGGGCGTCCGGGGGACGCACATGGGTCAAACGACCCCACTTGCAGCGCATCTCCCGCCACGCGGGAGACGTCGCGCTTGAAGACCCGCTGCCGCCGCTGTAGCTTCTTTCCGGGACACGATTTGCCGCCCCGCCACGCACCCCGCTCATCATGTCTACGCCGCTCCCGCCCGTCGCAGTCGCCGTGGATCCCGGCCCGTCCGCCGCGGCGGAGGAGGCGCTGCGGGCCTCCGAGGAGAGCTACCGCGCCATCTTCGACGCCTCCCACGACGCCATCTTCGTCACCGACCCCGAGACGGGCCGGGTGGTGGACGCCAACCGCAGGGCGTGCGAGATGTGCAGCTCCACGCTGGAGGAGCTGCGCCGCGACGCGGCCTCGGTGATCTGGAACGGGCCGCCGCCCTACACCGCCGAGGCCGCGCGCGAGCAGACGCGCCGCGCCGCCGCGGGGGAGGTGCAGCGCTTCGACTGGATGTCGCTCCACCCGCGCACCGGCGAGGAGATCTGGGGCGAGGTGAGCCTGCAGCGGATCACCCTGGGGGGGGAGGCGCGCGTGCTGGCGCTGGTGCGCGACATCCGCGAGCGGAGGGAGACGGAGCGGAGGCTGCGGGAGAGCGAGGAGAGCTACCGCGCGATCTTCGCGCACGCCTCCGACGCCATCTGGGTGCACGACCTGGAGACGGGCGAGGCGCTGGACGTGAACCTGGCCGCCGCCGAGATGTACGGCTACACCCTGGAGGAGATGCGGGAGGTGCCGCACTCCGCCCTCCTCTACCCGGACTCGGAGTACACGGCCGAGCGGGTGGCGGAGTACCTGGGGCGCGCCGCCGCGGGGGAGACGCCCCGCTTCGAGTGGATGGGGCGGCGCAGGGACGGCTCGCCGGTGTGGGGCGAGGTGCGGCTGCGGCGCGTCACCATCAACGGCCAGGATCGCATCCTGGCGAGCGCGCGCGACATCGGCGACCGCAAGCGCGCGGAGGAGCTGCTGCGGCGCCAGAACGAGGAGCTGGAAGCCCGCGTGGAGGAGCGAACCGCGGAGCTGGCCCGCGCCCGCGACGAGGCCGAGCGCGCCAACCGGGCCAAGAGCGAGTTCCTGAGCCGCATGAGCCACGAGCTGCGAACCCCGCTCAACTCCATCCTGGGCTTCGCGCAGGTGCTGGACCGGGCGGGGCTCCCGCCGGAGCAGGGGCGCTCGCTCCAGCACATCCTCAAGGCGGGGCGGCACCTGCTGCAACTCATCAACGATGTGCTGGAGATCGCCCGCATCGAGGCGGGGCGGCAGAGCCTCTCGCTGGAGCCGGTGCGCATCGGCGGGGCGGCCCAGGAGGCGGCGGCGCTGGTGCGCCCGCTGGCGGAGCAGTGGCGGGTGCGGGTGGAGGAGGACTGCCGCGCGCTGGCCGGGGCGTACGTCCGCGCCGACCGGCAGCGGCTGACGCAGGTGCTGCTGAACCTCCTCTCCAACGCCATCAAGTACAACCGGCCGGGCGGGCGCGTGCGCATCACCTGCGCTTCCGGCGGGGCCGCGGCGGGCGGGACCCCGCTCCTCGCCCTGCGGGTGGAGGACACCGGCCGCGGGATCCCGGCGGAGCAGGTGGAGCAGCTCTTCACCCCCTTCGCGCGCCTGGGCGCCGAGCAGACCGAGGTGGAGGGGACGGGGCTGGGGCTGGCGCTCTCGCAGCGGCTCACCGAGGCGATGGGGGGCTCGCTCGCGCTGGAGCGGACGGGTCCGGAGGGGAGCGTGTTCCGGCTGGAGCTGCGGGCCGCGGACGACCCGCTGGAGAGGGTGGAGGAGGCCCGCGGCGCCCTGGTGTCGGTCCCGGCGCCGCCGCACCGCCCGGCGACGCTGCTGTACGTGGAGGACAACCTGGCCAACCTGAGCCTGGTGGAGACCATCCTCCTCTCCCGCCCCGGGTGGCGTGTGGTCCCCGCGCTACAGGGGCAACTGGGGCTGGAGCTGGCGCGGGAGCACCGGCCCGACCTGGTGCTCCTGGACCTCCACCTCCCCGACGTCTCCGGCGAGGAGGTGCTCCGCCGCCTGCGCGCCGACGAGCGGACCTGCGCCATCCCGGTGGTGGTGGTCAGCGCCGACGCCACGCACTCGCGGGTGGACCGGCTGCGCGCCTCCGGCGCCGACGCCTACCTCACCAAGCCGCTGGACATCGACGAGTTCCTGGACACGGTGCAGCGGTTCCTCCCGGACGCGGAGCCGGGGGCCGGCCGGTGAGGGTCCTGCGCACCCCGGACGAGCGCTTCGCGGCGCTCCGCGACTACCCCTGGGAGCCCCGCTACACGGAGGTGGACGGGCTGCGCGTCCACCACGTTGAGGACGGCCCGCCCGGCGCCGACCCGGTGCTCATGCTGCACGGCGAGCCCACCTGGTCGTACCTCTACCGGCGGATGATCCCCCCGGTGGCCGCGGCGGGGCACCGCGCGGTGGCGCCGGACCTGGTGGGCTTCGGCCGCTCGGACAAGCCCGCGGAGCGGGGCGCGTACAGCTACGCGGCGCACGTGGGATGGATGGCCGCCTGGATCGAGGCCCTGGACCTGCGCCGGATCACCCTGGTCTGCCAGGACTGGGGCTCGCTGATCGGGCTGCGGCTAGTGGGGGAGCACCCGGAGCGCTTCTCGCGGGTGGTGGTCGCCAACGGCTTCCTCCCCACGGGCGACCGCAGGCCGCCGCCGGTCTTCGGCGTCTGGCAGGCGTTCGCGCGGTGGTCGCCCTGGTTCTCCGCGGGGTGGATCGTGCGCGCGGGGTGCGTCCGCCCGCTCGCGCCGGAGGTGCGGGCCGCCTACGACGCGCCCTTCCCGGACGCCTCCTACAAGGCGGGCTCCCGCGCCTTTCCGACGCTCGTCCCCACCCGCCCGGACGACCCCGCCGCCCCCGCCAACCGCCGCGCCTGGGAGACGCTGCGCGCCTGGGACCGGCCCTTCCTCACCGCGTTCGGCGACGGCGACCCCATCTTCCGCGGCGCCGACCGCGTTCTGCAGCGCGAGGTCCCCGGCGCGGCGGGGCAGCCCCACACCACCCTGCGCCGCTGCGGCCACTTCATCCAGGAGGACTGCGGCCCGGAGCTCGCGCGCGTCGTGGTCGACTTCATCGCCCGCAACCCGTGACGGCTGCGCCGCCTGGCGCCCCTCCCGCCGTGCCGACCCGTCCGAGCCCGCGACCAGCCAGGAGGAGCAGCATGCCCGAGCAGACCGAGCGCGACCCCTACGGCGTGGAGATGCAGCCCGTCGCCGGGAAGGCGGTGGTGGTCACCGGCGGGACCGCCGGGATCGGGCTGGCCGTGGCCCGGCTGCTGGCCTCGCGCGGCCGGAGGACGTCGCGGCCTGCGTGTACTTCGCCCTGGTGCAGCCGCGCCGCTGCGACGTGGTGTCGCTCCAGGTCCGCCCCCACCTGCAGGTCATCTGAGCGCCGGACCGCCGCGGCGGCCCGTGGCGCGTCCCCCGCGGGCGTTGTCTTGGGACCGGCCGTCCACCAGGTGGCGGCCGCTCGCGTTTGCGCCGTCCACTCCGCTGCGAGGTGACCCGTGACCGGTGAGACCGTCGGGACGGACGCGGGCGTGCACCGCTTCACGCCGACCCTCCGGAACGCCCGCGCCGAGAACGGGGCGGTGGGGCTGGTGACCGCCGGGCTGGCCTGGCTCCTCCTCGCCTCGCGCGGGATGGAGCGCGGCGAGGCGCTGGCGGCCGGCGTGCTCACCGGGCTGGCCGCCTGCGCGATCTACGCGCTGCGCACCCGGCTCCGCGGGCTCCAGGCGGTGGAGCTGACGGACGAGGCGCTGGTCGTCGCCGGGAAGGCGGGTGCACGCACCCTCCCCTGGGCGGAGGTGGAGGACGCGCGGCACAGCTACTACGGCGGCGACCGCTGGCTCTTCCGCGTCCGCGGCGGCCCCCCGCTCCACCTGGTACTGGACGGATACACGCCGGAGGAGGCGGCGCGCATCAACGCCCTCGTCCGCGCTCGGCTGCCGGAGATGCGGAAGTAGCGGCACCATCCGGCGGCGACAGGGCCCCTCCCGGCGACCGGGAGGGGCCCTGTTCAGTCCGTGGCGGCGGGCGGACGATCAGTCGAGGACCCTGCGGGCGACGATGTCGGCCCGCTCCGCGATCCGCTCCCCGCGGGGGCGGACCTCGCCCAGGAATGCGCGGACCTCCGCGGCGTGCGGCCGGACCTGCCGCCGGTCCAGCCGCGCCAGGACCACGAGGGTGTTGTAGATCCCGTTGAGGTTGTCCGGGTTGGCGCGGGCGTACGCGAGCAGCTCCGGGACCAGCGCGGGGTCGTTGCGGTAGCCCGCGATCAGCGCGTCGTACGCCCGGATGCGGGACGCGGAGCGCTCCGCGAACAGCCCGGCGACCAGGGCGCGCCGCCGCTCCGCACCCGCGGCCGTGGCTTCCGGCAGGGGCCGGGCCGCGGCCCCCGGGGGGATCGCGCCGACGGCCGTCCGCTCGGCCGAGCGGATCGTCAGCGCCGCGTCCTGCAGCGCGCTCGCCCGCGCGGCGGGTGAGGGCGCGAGCTGGACCAGGCGGAGCTGCGCCTGCGCCGAGTCGATCCGCGCCAGCGTGGCGGCCAGCCGCTCCTGCGCCACCCGGTTCTCGTCGGCGAAGCGCAGCGTCGTCTCCTCCAGCTCGCGGAGCTCCCGCTGCTTCGCGGCGACCTGCCCCTCCAGCGCCTGAACCTCCCTCTCCAGCGGCCGCAGGCGGGTGAGGCTGTAGGCCACCGAGCCGAGGAGCAGCGCCACGCCGGCAGCCATCAGCAGGATGGAGGGGAGGGCGCTGCGGCGGAGCTTCTGGACCGAGGCCAGCGCCTGCCTCAGCTCCGCCAGGTCCAGCGCCTCGCCGCTCACGGCCGGCTCCCGGGGATCACCAGCACCCGGATGATGTCCTCGATCAGCCGGAACGCCTTGTTGAAGAAGTAGGTGATGCGTGCCGAGGACAGGGTGATGAGGCCGGACGAGCCGAACAGCGAGAGGAGCAGCGAGGTGGACACCCCGTCCTGCCGGACCAGCAGGACCACGGCATAAAGCAGCAGCAGGAACGCGACGGCCCCGATGACCAGGTGGACCAGCCGCTCCACCCGGAACAGGTTCAGCAGGCGGTCCACGGCGTTCAGGGTCTCGCGGAGCACCTCCTTGAGCTGGGGGTCCTGGACCTTCGGCTCCATCGCGCTCATGGTCTGCTCCCGCGGATCGGGGGGAGGGGGCGCCGGGACGGCGCAGGGGTGTCGAACAGTAGGCGCCGTAATCGGGGCGATGCAAGCATCTCGTCGCCTCCCCCGCGAGGGCGGGCCGCCTCCGGAGCGCGGCGCGGGCCGGATCCCTATATTGAGACCCGCGACCATCGAAGAACCCGCATCCGGCGACCCTTGAGAAGCATCCTTCACACCCTGCCGCCCGCGCTCCTCGCCCTCGCCCTGGCGGCCGGCGGCGCCCGGGCGCAGGACCCCGCCGCCCCCGACACCCTCCCCGCGGACACGGCGCGCGCCGGCGTCGTGCGCGTCTGCGCCGGGGGCGACGTCACGCTGGGCACCAACCTGGGCGCGGGCTGGGTGCACAACGCGTCGCGCAAGTACGGGATGCCGGTGGAGCCCTTCCCCGACCCGGACTCGCTGCTGGCGCCGCTGCGCCCCCTGGTGGCGGACGCGGACGTGGTGCTCCTGAACGTGGAGGGCGCCATCGGCGAGGGGCCGCCGGCCCGGCGGAAGTGCGGGCCCGGCTCCACCGCCTGCTTCGCCTTCCGCATGCCGCCGGGGACGGCGGCGGCGCTGCGCCGCGTCGTGGACCCGGACAGCGCCGCCGTGGTGGGGAACGTCGCCAACAACCACGCGGGGGACGCGGGGCGGCCGGGGTGGCGCGAGACGGTGCGCCGGCTGGAGGGCGCGGGCATCCACGTCACCGGCGCGGACACCGTCCCCACCGTGGTGGTGAGCGCGCGGGGAGACACCGTGGCGTTCCTGGGCTTCAGCACCTGGATCGGGCCGGACGCGCGCGACCTGGCGGCGGTGCGCCGCATCGTGGGCCGCGCCGCGGAGCGGTGGGAGCGCGTGGTCGTCACCATGCACATGGGCGCCGAGGGGCGCGCCGCGCAGCGCACCCCCGACGCCCGCGAGACCTTCTACGGCGAGGACCGCGGCAACATGGTGGCGTTCGGGCGGGCGGCGGCGGTCGCCGGGGCCGACCTGGTGGTGGGGCACGGCCCGCACGTGATGCGCGCGGCCGAATGGCACCGGGGCACGCTGATCTTCTACTCGCTGGGGAACCTGCTCACCTACGGCCCCTTCAACCTGGGCGAGCCGCTGAACCGCGGCGCCTTCGCCTGCGCGGCGCTGGACTCCGTCGGCGCGGTGGTGGAGGCGTCGCTCCGCTCCACCCGGCAGGTGCCGCCGGGGCGGGCGCTCCCCGACCTCGCCGGGCGGGCGGCGGAGCTCACCGACTCCCTGTCGCGGCTGGACTTCCCGGAGTCCGGCGCCCGGGTCGAGCCCGGCGGCGCCATCCCCGTTCCCTCGCCCGACTCCGCGGAGACGCCCCGCCGCCCGCGCCCCGCGCGCAGGGCCGGGGGCTGACCGCGTCCGCCACGCCCCTCACCCGCAGCCCGCGTCCCATGACCCGACGACTCGCCCCGGCCCTGCTCGCCTCGCTCCTGGTGCTCCTATCCGCGGGAGCCTGCGCCGCCTCGCCGGTCCCCGCCGCGTCCCCCGTCCGCGCGCCCACCGACACCGCCGCGCTGCGCCGCGCGCTGGAGACGGCGATGGCGGGCTACCCCGGCGTCGCGGGGGTGAGCGTCCGCAACCTGGCGACGGGGGAGGCGCTCTCCATCCGCGGCGGCGAGACCTTCCCCTCCGCGTCGCTGGTGAAGGTGCCGGTGCTGGTGGCGCTGCTCGACCAGGTGGAGCGGGGGAGCATCCGGCTGGACGAGCGCATGGGGATGATCGCGCGCGACCGGGTGGGGGGCTCGGGAGTGCTCCAGTACATGGAGTCCGGGCTCCCGCTGACGGTGGGGGACGCGGCGTGGCTGATGATCACCCTCTCCGACAACACCGCCACCAACCTGCTGCTGGACAAGCTGAACGTGCGCACCGTGTGGGAGAAGATGGACTCGCTGGGGCTCCCCCACACGAAGATCCACTCCAAGACCTTTCTGCGCTCCACCTCCATCGCCCCGGACTCGTCGGTGAAGTACGGGCTTGGCGTGGCCGTGCCGGACGAGGTGGTGCGCCTCTTCGCGCTGCTGCACGAGGGGCGCGCCGTCTCCCCCGCCATGGACTCGCTGGCGCTGCGGATGCTCCGCGCCAACCAGGACGGCTCCAAGCTGGTCCGCTGGCTCCCGGAGGACGTGCCCGTGGCCCACAAGAGCGGTGACGTGGACCGGGCGCGCAGCGACTGCGGGATCGTCTACGGCCCCGAGGCCCCGGTGGCGGTGTGCGTGATGACGCGCGAGAACCAGCACACCACCTACGCCGTGGACGCCCCGGCGCACCTGCTCATCGCGCGCGTCGGGAGGGAGGTGTACCGGCACTACAACCCGGAGCACGCGCGGCGGTGCGGCGGGGATGCGGGGCCGGACCCGGCGGCCGTCCCGGCACCGTGGCGCTGCTGACGGGGCCCGCCGCCGCCGCCGGGCGGCCGCGCCTACGCCGGCGGCAGCGACAGCGTGAAGGTCGCGCCCTCCCCCGGCCGGCTGGTGACCGTCACGTCGCCGCCCATGTCGCGCGCGAGGTCGCGGCTGATCGCGAGCCCCAGGCCCGTGCCCTCGTGCCCGCTCGTGAGCGAGCGCCCGAGCTGGACGAAGGGCTCGAAGATCGCGCCCTGTTTCTCGGGCGGCACCCCCGGCCCCGTGTCGGTCACGGTGATGACGATCCGGTCGCCCGCGGTCCCGCAGCCGATCGTCACGCGCCCCTCGTCCGGCGTGAACTTCACCGCATTGCCGAGCAGGTTCAGCACGATCTGCTCCGCCTTGACGCGGTCGGTCCGTGCGACCGGCTCGGCCGGGCAGGGGCCGTGGACCAGGGCGATCCGCTTCGCCGCGGCCTGCGGCTCGACCATGGGGAGCACTGCCTCGACCATCTCGTGCACGGGCACGGGCGCGAGGTCGTACTCCATCTGCCCCGCCTCGATCCGGCTGTAGTTCAGCAGGTCGGAGATGATGCGGAGCAGGTGCTCCTGGCTCCCGCGGATGCGGTTCAGGTAGTCGCGCTGCTGCTCGGTGACGGGACCGCCGATCCCCACCTCGATGAGCTCCGTGTACCCCAGCGTGGCGTTGATCGGGGTGCGGAGCTCGTGCGACATCGCCGCCAGGAACTCGCTCTTGGTGCGGCTCGCGGTCTCGGCCTCCGCGATCCGCCGCGCGTCCGCGATGGCGCGCTCGTGCGCGGCGCGGCGCTCCGTCAGGTCGCGCGTCACCTTGGCGAAGCCCATGAGCTTGCCGTTGCTCCTGCGCAGGGCCGTGATGAGCACGCTGGCCCAGAAGCACGAGCCGTCCTTCCGCACGCGCCAGCCCTCCTCCTCGTACTTCCCCTCCCTGGCCGCGATCTCCAGCTCCCACTCCGTCTTGCCGGTGGCCACGTCCGCGGCCGGGTAGAAGGTGGAGAAGTGCCGCCCGATGATCTCCTCGGCGGTGTAGCCCTTGATGCGCTGGGCGCCCTCGTTCCAGCTCACGATCCGGCCCTGCGGGTCCAGCATGAAGATCGCGTAGTCCCTCACGCCGTGGACCAGCACCCGGAACCGCTCCTCGCTCTCGCGCAGCGCCTCCTCGGCGCCGCGGCGCTCGGTGAGGTCGCGCGTCACCTTGGCGAAGCCGACCAGGGCGCCGGACCCGTCCCGGAGCGCGGTGATGACCACGTTCGCCCAGAACCGCGACCCGTCCTTGCGGATGCGCCACCCCTCGTCCTCGACCCGGCCGTCGCGAATCGCGTCGGCGATCTCGCGCGCCGGCTTGCCGGCCGCCAGGTCCCCGGGCGGATAGAAGGTGGAGAAGTGGCGGCCGATGATCTCCTCCGGCCTGTAGCCCTTGAGGCGCTGGGCGCCCGCGTTCCAGCTCAGGATATGGCCTTCGGGGTCGAGCGCGAAGATGGCGTAGTCCTGGACGCTGTCCACCAGCAGCCGGTAGAGCCCGGCGCCCTCGACGGTGGTGCCCGCCCCGGAGCCGGCGAACTGGGCGGCATCGGTCTCCGCGACGGAGCGGATGACCCCCAGCGGAGTGGTGCGCTCGGACGGGCGGCGGGGGCCGTTCTCGGGTGAGGTCATGGTCCGGTCTCCTCGGGCGCGGCTCAGGCAGCGGCAGGGGGATCCCCGGCCGGAGCAGCACACTCCGGGCCTCGCCGGGCCCGTGCGCGCTCCGGCGGGATCATACCAGCCCGGGCGCCGTGGCGACAGGGCGCCGGCGCGGAGCGGGGCCGCCCCCCGGCGGCGCGGCGGGTCCTTGAGCGCGGTGCCGCCCTGGCTGGCGGGGTCCGCCGCCGCGCTCCTCCTGGTGGCCCTGGGCACGCTGCTGGACGCCCCCCGGGTGCGCGACCGGGTGCTGACCACCGACCGCAGGAGGCTGGCGCGGGGGCTGGCGCGGGCGCGGCTGCGCGCCACCCCGGAGCCGCTCTACCCGTTCTTCCGCGACCTGGAGGAGGCCGGGGCCGCGCTGGTGCTGGGCGGGGCCATGAGCGGGATCCTCTACCTGCTCCTCGGCAACTCCACCGCCGGCCTCGGCCGCCTGGCCCTGGGCGTCCCCCTGTACCTGGGGCTGGGGCTCGTCACGGTCGCGCTCGTCCGGCTCCTCCTCCTGGCGCCCCGCGCCCTCTTCCTCTGGCTCCTCCGCGGCGCAGTGCTCGGCACGGAGCGCCTCCTCCGCCTCCTCCTGGGCGACCGCGCCTCCCCCGACCGGATCCCCTTCACCTACGGCGCGCTCCTGGTGCTGTGGACCGTCGCCGCCGCGTGGGCCGCCGCGGCGCTCGCGCGCGGGTGGGCGGGCGCCGGTACGTAGCCGCAGGGCCGATGTCGTTCTCCGGCAAGGCGTTAGGGAGCACCATGCACCTGCCGTGTGACTGATTCTGTTTAGATCCCGTCTATCCCGCGTTCGCGCCCGCACGGGCGGCACCATTCTCGAACGACGGGGAGACACGATGGAGATGCCCGGAATCCGCGGCGGGAAGAGGCTGCGGAGCGCCCTGTTCATGCTGGCCGTGCTCGCGGCCTGCTCGGACGTCAACCGGCCGGTGGAGGTCGCCACGGTGGAGGTGGTCGCCCCCACCACGACCCTGGAGGTGGGGACGACGCTGCAGCTCTCGGCCACCCCCCGCGCCGCGGACGGCGCTGAGCTGAGCCAGGTGGCGGTGGAGTGGTCGACCGGCGACGCCGCGGTCGCCGGCGTCACCCCGGACGGGCTGGTGACCGGGACTGCGCCCGGGACCGTGGACATCCAGGCCAGCGCCGGGGGGCGGACGGGGACCGTCACCCTCACGGTGGTCCCGGTCCCCGTGGTCTCGCTGGAGGTGGCGCCGGACACGGCCACGCTGCTCGTCGGCGACACCCGGCGCCTGGCGGCGACGCCGCGCGACGCGGCGGGCGCGGAGCTCGCCGGCCGCGCGATCACCTGGACGAGCGACGACGCGGAGGTGGCCTCCGTCGCCGGGGACGGCACGGTGACAGCCCGCTCGGCGGGGACCGCCACGATCACCGCCGAGAGCGAGGGGGTGAAGGCCACGGCACGGGTCACGGTGGTGGCCCCGCTCGTCCCGGCGCTGACCGTGCAGGAGTACGCGTCCGGCTTCCCCACGCCCTCGCACGTGGCCTGGCGTCCGGGCGACGACCGCATGTTCGTGGTGAGCGTCTACGGCCAGGTGACGGCGGTGCGCGGCGGGAGCAAGCTCCCCGGGTACTTCCTGGACATCAGCGACAAGGTGTCCCGCGACAGGGAGCAGGGGATGTTCAGCCTCGCCTTCCACCCGCGGTTCGCCTCCAACGGGTACTTCTACGTCAACTACACCGACCTGGAGGGGAACCTCCGCATCGAGCGCTACACCGTGAGCGCAAATCCCGACCGGGCCGACCCCGCCTCCGCCAAGCTGATCCTCCACGTCGCCCATCCGCCGGTCCCGGAGCATTACGGCGGGGAGCTGGCGTTCGGCCCGGACGGCATGCTGTACGTGGGGGTGGGGGACGGGGGGCACGGCTACGACCACAACGCGCAGGACAGGGGGACGCTGCTGGGGAAGATCCTGCGCATCGACGTGGACGCGGGCGATCCGTACGCCATCCCCGCCGACAACCCGTTCGTCGGCGAGGCCGGCGCGCGCGGGGAGATCTGGGCGCTGGGCCTGCGCAACCCCTGGCGCATGTCCTTCGACCTGGAGACGGGCCTGCTGTACGTGGCCGACGTGGGCGAGGTCGGCTGGGAGGAGGTCAACGTCGTCCCGGCGGGCCAGGGCGGGCTGAACTTCGGGTGGCCGCGGCTGGAAGGGTCGCACTGCTACCCGTCCGGAGCGACCGGCTGCGACCGCAGCGGCATGGTGCTCCCCGTGCTGGAGTACCCGCACTCCGCCGCTCCCGGGGAGACCGGGACGCAGCACCCGACGGGGTGCGCCGTCACGGGCGGGTACGTCTACCGCGGCAGCCTGATTCCCGGCCTGCGCGGCCACTACTTCTACGGGGACCTGTGCAAGGGCTGGGTGGGGAGCTTCCGGTTCAGGGACGGGAAGGCCACCGAGCAGCGGCAGTGGTCGTTCGGGAACATGGCGTTCCTCGTCACGCTCGGGCGGGACGCCGCGGGGGAGATGTACGTGCTCCCCTACTCGGGCGTGGTGTACCGGATCGTCCCGGCGGAGGGTGGGGCGCAGCGGCGGTTCTGAGCGCCGTCGGGCCGTGCGGCGGAGGGGGGGG
>DATABU010000554.1:0-3351 GCA_036259415.1 Longimicrobiaceae bacterium | reverse complement strand
GGGGGGGGCCCCCGCGGCTCGTCACAGGACGGTCGTCCGTCCGTGATCGGTTCGTGGAAACGGCTAAAGCGGCAGGGTAGCCCCCGGCCGGGGTGTTGTCAACTTCCGCCCGGCGCGGGGCTCAGCGCACTCCGGCCAGGGTGGCGAGGAAGAGGAGCGCCCACTGCGTCCCCAGGTGGCTGTCGCGGGTGTCGAACCACTCGTCCAGCGAGTGGGCGCCGCCCCCGTCGCCCCCGCCGTCGATGGTCACCGCGGGGATCCCCAGGCTGATGGGGACGTTGGCGTCGGTGCTGGCGGCGCCCGTGGGCGCCTGCACGCCCAGCGCCCGCGCGCTCTCGACCGCGGCCCGCACCACCGGAGCGCCGGCGGGCTGCGCGCCGGCGGGGCGGATCCCCACGGTGTCCACCTCCACGGTGAGCTTCACCTCGTGGCTCCAGCGCGCGTTCTCCTCGGCCAGCGCCTCGCGGACGGCCTGCTGGAACCGCTCGTCGAGCCGCCGGAGCGCGGCGGGGTCCACGGAGCGCATGTCCACCAGCATGCTCGCGGTCGCCGCGATGGAGTTCACCGAGGTGCCGCCCTCCACCACGCCCACGCTGAAGGTGACCTTCGGGTCCGCGGGGACCTGGAAGTCGGCCACCCTGGCGATGGCGCGCCCCAGCGCGTGCATGGGGTTGGGCATGCCGAACGCGCCGTAGCTGTGCCCGCCCGGCCCCCTGTAGGTGACCCGGTAGCGGTTGCTCCCCACCGCGTCCGTGGTGACGCCGAAGCCGGTGCCGTCCACCGAGACGAAGTAGTCCACGCGGTCCCTGAGCTCGCTCCCGAACAGGTGCCGCACGCCGCGCAGGTCGCCCTCGCCCTCCTCGCCCACCGTGCCGACGAAGACGATGGTGCCGCGCGTGCGGACCTTCGCCGCGTCCAGCGCCCGCGCCGTGGCGAGCACCACCGCCAGGCCGCGGCAGTCGTCGCCGATGCCGGGTCCGCGCAGCACCGTCCCCTCGCGCTTCACGGTGACGTCCGTCCCCTCCGGGAAGACGGTGTCCAGGTGCCCGGAGACGACGACGGTCGGCTCTCCCGGGTCGCCCGGCCGCTCGCCGATGACGTTCCCCTCGGCGTCGATGCGCACGTTCTTCAGCCCCAGCGCCTCCATTCGCCTGCGGTACTCCTCCGCGCGCGCGGCCTCCTTGAACGGCGGCGCGGGGATCTCGCAGAGCGCGACCTGCTCCTCCACCGTCTGCGCCTCCGTACGCTGGAGGTACGCGAGCGCCTCCTTCACCCGCGGGTGGCTGGCCGGGACGGGGAGCGGGCGGGACGAGGCTCGCGCCCCCTGCCCCGCCACATCCAGGGGGAGGGCGAAGAGAGCGGCGAGAGACGCGGCGACGAGAGCGGACGTGGTGCGGCTCACGGGACCTCGTGGTTGTGTTTTTCCGGACCTGGGGGATGCGTGGCAACGTAGCCGGCGGGCCGGTGAGGGCGCAACCGGGGCGGGGCCTCACCCGGCTCGCTGGATGCTCGCCACCCTCTCCCAATGCTGGGAGAGGGGATTGTGGGATTCGGTGCAGGCCCGGGCCGCGGAGCGCTGCGGTCGGGAGCGGGGCGGGTCTCCGGAAAGAGTTAATCCCCCACCCGGCCACCACGCCCCCAACTCTTTCCTCCGACCCGCCCCACTCCCTCCCTGCGACCCACCTGCCCGCCGCCGTTCACCCCCTCTCCCCCTTGCGGGGAGATGGGGGCCGGGGGGGTGAGGGGGTCCGCCCCCGGCTGGTGGCCCGACCCGAGCGCCAGCGAGGGGCACGCCCGACTCCATAGCCGTAAACGCAGAACGGCGCCCCGAACGGGGACGCCGCTCCGCACGCCATGAAAAAACCGCCTACTGCACGCAGGGCGCCCCGAGCGGCGGCACCGGCCGGTCCACGGCCGGGCGCGCCGGGGCGCTCGCCACGTCGCCGACGATGTCGGAGACCAGGGCGGTCACGCGCGCCAGCTTGTCATAGTCGATCTTGTCCGCCTCGTCGGAGGGCTTGTGGTAGTCCTCGTGCAGCCCGGTGGTGAAGAAGGTCACCGGGATGCCGTAGCGGGCGTAGTTGTAGTGGTCGGAGCGGCAGTAGATCTGCTCCGGGTGTCCGGGGGCGTCGAAGCCGTAGTCCAGCACCAGGGGGCGGGCCTGGCGCGCGTTGGCCGCCTCCACCGCCTGTCCGAGCTGCGTGGAGGCCCGGCGCGAGCCCACCACGAAGATCGAGTCGGGGTGGTTGCGCCCGATCATGTCGATGTTGATCTGGGCGACCACGGAGTCGCGCGGGACGGTGGGGTGGTCGGTGAACCACTCGGAGCCCAGCAGCCCCTCCTCCTCGCCGGTGTGCCACACGAGCAGGAGCGAGCGCCCGGGGCGCTGCGCCTGCGGGAGCGCGGCGTAGCGCTCCGCCACGGCCAGCACGGCGGCGGTGCCGGAGGCGTCGTCGTCGGCGCCGTTGTTGATGGAGTCGCCGTTCACGGCCTCGGTGATCCCCACGTGGTCGTAGTGCGCCCCGACGGCGACGTACTGCCCGGCCAGGCGCGGGTCGCTCCCCGGCACGACCCCCACCACGTTCCAGGCGTCCAGACGCTCCACGGCGTCCTCCAGCCGGAAGCGCAGCGTCCCCAGACCGGTGCGCGGCTGGCGGCCGAGCGGCCCGCCCACGAGCCTCTCGGCGGCAGCGGGGGAGACCAGGAAGACCGGGGGGCCGCCGCCCGCGGGGCGCTCGGCGCCGGTGTCCAGCCGCATGGACCCGCCCGAGCTCTCGAGCAGGTAGTCCCACGCCTGCTGCAGCGGGCCGGGCTCCGCCACCAGCAGCACGGCCGACACGGGGCTGCCGGGAGACCAGAGCTGCCCCA
Source organism: Longimicrobiaceae bacterium (assembly GCA_036259415.1). Taxonomy (GTDB): domain Bacteria; phylum Gemmatimonadota; class Gemmatimonadetes; order Longimicrobiales; family Longimicrobiaceae; genus JAFAYN01. The sequence continues at coordinate 483 of DATABU010000554.1, read as the reverse complement.
GGTCGAAGCGCGCGCTGGTGGCGGCGACGCCGGCGGGGGCACCGTAGCGGATCACCAGCACGGCGCCGCGGAGCTGCTCCGAAGTCGGCTCCTGCGCCCGGGTGACGCCCGGGTCGGCCTGGTAGCCGCCGAAGACGATGGGTCCCTCGCCGGCGGGCCGGGGGCTCCCCGGCACGTCGCTCAGCCCGGAGAGGAGCACCAGGTCTCCGCGGCCCAGGGCGACCTCGCCCGCGGGGGTGCGGGCGCTCGCGTCGATGCGCACGCTCTCGCGCACCAGCGGGACGCGGGCCAAGTACGTGCCGTCGTCGCCGGCGGGGCGCACCCCCAGCTCGCGCAGCCGCGTCGTCAGGTAGTCGGCGGCCATGCGGGCGCCGGGGGTCCCGGTCTCGCGGCCGCGCATGGAGTCGTGGGCCAGCGCGCCCACGTGGGCGGCCAGCTGCTCGGAGGTGGCCTGCGCGCCGCGGGGCGCGCCGCCCGCGGGAG
>DATABU010000553.1:0-16521 GCA_036259415.1 Longimicrobiaceae bacterium | reverse complement strand
CTTCGGCGCGGCCGCGGAGCGGACGCCCGGGGCGCGGGACTGGCTGCGGGCGCTCCAGGCGGAGGCGCTGGCACGCGCCGGCAGCCCCGAGGTGGTGACGATCGCCGCCGCGACCGGCGGGGCCTCCGGGCCCGTGCGGCTCCGCCTCGCGCGGGCCGAGGCGTCGTTCTGGGTGGCGTCGGGGGACACGGCGCGGGCGCTGGAGCGCCTGGAGCGCGAGGCGCGGCTGACGGCGTCGCTGGGCGCGGGGGCGGAGGCGGCCTCTCTGGCGCTGGACCGCGCGCGCCTGCTGGCGGCGCAGCGCCGGAGCTGGGAGGCGCGCGACCTGCTCCGCGGCGTCGCCGCGGACACCACCGCCTCCGCCGACGTCCGCCTGCAGGCCGCGCGGCTCCTGGGCGAGGCCGCGCCGACGCTCTCCGCCGCGGAGGAGACGGCGCGCGCCGCCGCCTTCGAGGCCGCGGGGAAGCCGGGCCTCGCCGCCCGCTCCATCCGCCTGTCGATCGCGGCGGGGGTCCCGGACGACCCGGAGCTGCGGCTCCGCCAGGGGAAGCTGCTCTACGACGAGCGCGACTTCGGCCCGGCGCGCGCGGTGCTCGAGGAGGCGGCCGCGCGGCTGCAGGACCCCGCCCGCGCCGCGGAGGCGGAGCTGTACGCCGCCCGCGCCCGGCTGCGCGGCGGCGACCGGAACGGCGGGCTCGCCGCCCTGCGCACGGTGGCCGAGAACCGCGCCGGCACCCCCGCCGCGGGGGTCGCCCTCTTCGTGCTGGGCGACGAGTCGGCCAACCGGGCGCAGGCCATCGCCTACTACCGCCGCGCCGCGGCGGTGGGCGGCTCGCCGGAGGCGCGAGAGGCGCACTTCCGCGTGGGCGACCGCAGCCTCAAGGCCGACGACCCCGCCGCCGCGGCGCGCGCCTGGGAGGAGTTCGTGGGCCGCTACCCGCGGGGAGAGGACGCCGCGGGCGCGGCCTACGCCGCGGGGGTGATCCACGAGCGGGCCGGGCGCGAGGCGGCGGCGCGGGCCATGTACACCGCCGCGATGACCGCGGACCCGGTGTCGTACCACGCCCTGCGCGCCGGGGAGCGGCTGGGCGCAGACCCCCTGGCCCGCACGCTGGCCGGCCCCCGGCCCTGGGTGGGCCTGGCCTCCGACGGCGCCGAGGCCGCGGCGGCGCTCCGGCGCCTGGACCTGCTGGACGAGGCCGGGCTGGAGGCGGAGTGGCGGGAGGAGCTGGACGCCGCGAAGCGGCGCCTGGACGGGCGCCCGGTGGCGCTCCTGGCGCTCGCGGAGGGAGTCCGCGACCGGGGCCGCACGGTGGAGGCCATCCGCATGGGACGGCGCCTCCTGGAGGCGCGGGGCGGGGAGTGGGACGCGCGGCTGCTGCGCGTCGTCTTCCCCTATCCGTACCGCGACATCCTGGTGGAGGAGGCCCGCGACGCCGACGTGGACCCGGCGCTCCTGGCCGGGCTGGTTCGGCAGGAGTCTTCGTTCGACCCGGAGGCGCGCTCGCGGGTGGGCGCCCGCGGGCTGGGGCAGATCATGCCGTCCACGGGGCGCTGGCTGGCGAAGGGGGCCGGGGTCCGCGAGTTCCGCGAGCACCTGCTCGACGTCCCCGAGGTGAACCTGCGGATGGGCGCCCGCTACCTGCGCGACCAGCTCCGCCGCTACGACGGCGCCGACGACCTGGCGCTCGCCGCCTACAACGCCGGCCCCAGCCGCGCCGACCGCTGGCGCCGGGAGCTGGGGCACGGCGGCGACGTGGACCGCTTCCGCGAGCGCATCCCCTTCGCGGAGACCCGCCACTACGTGCAGGTGGTGCTCCGCAACGCGGCGGTGTACCGCCGGCTCTACGGGAACCGCTCCCCCGGGCTGGTGGGCGGGGACTGATCCACGCCGCCCGGTTGACCTCGCCGGACTCTGGTTTTAAACTGGCCGCTCACCCCTTCCGACCCTTCGCTGCACCGGCCCGGGAGGCGGGACCCGGGGCGCGCCACGCGGCGCCCCGAGCCACCCACGCAGCACCGCTCTGCCATGCGACTCCATCCCATCCTGCTCGCGCTCCCGCTGGGGGCGGCGCTCTGCGCGACCCCCGCCGACGGCCAGGCCACCCTCCGCGGCTCCCGCGGCGCGGTGGACCGGGCGTACCGGAAGGCGCACGACCACGACCTCACCTTCTTCCGCAACGCCACCGGGGTGCGGTCGGCGGCGAACCGGGGCGAGCTGGTGCGCCTGAAGGGGAACGCCGACTTCCGCATCCACCAGGTCACCTACCCGTACGTGCTCCCCACCACGGTGACCTTCGTGCAGCGGCTGGCGGCGCAGTACCGGAGCCACTGCGGCGAGAAGATGGTGGTGACCAGCGCGGTCCGGCCCAAGTCGTTCCGGCTGGTGAACAGCGTGGACAGGTCGGTGCACCCCACCGGGATGGCCATCGACATCCGGAAGCCGGCGAAGGCGCGCTGCGCCTCCTGGCTGCGCGAGACCCTGCTCTACCTGGAGGGTCGGGGCGTCCTGGACGCCACCGAGGAGCGCAACCCGCCGCACTTCCACGTCGCGGTCTTCCCCGCCCCCTACCTCGAGTACCTGGGCCGGGGCTCCGGGGAGCCCCGCAAGGCTGCCAGGGCCGGCGAGGCGAAGCCCGCGCGCTCCGCCGCGTCCACGGCGGAGCGGAAGACGCACCGCGTCCAGCGCGGCGAGACGCTGTGGGGCATCGCCCGGCGGCACGGGACCACCGTGGAGCGGCTCAAGGCGGAGAACAGCATCCGCTCCTCGCGCATCGACCCGGGGCAGGTGCTGCGGATCCCGCCCGGGCGCTGACCGCCCGCGCGCGGCTGCCGTCGAAGGCCCCGGGGCGTCCCCCGGGGCCTTCGCACTTCTGTCCCCGCCCGGGGACACGGAGCGGGTGGGGCCGGCCGGGGCGTTTCGGCGCAACTCGTTGAACTGCAGATACTTGCTGGTGAGCGCGCGCGGGCGCCGCGGGTGGCACCGGCGTTGCCCCTGTGGCACGTCGTTCCCAAGCGGTTCCAGCAGCAAGGAGTGACGCATGAACGGCATGTTTCGAGGGATGCACCGCCTCGTCCTGGGGCTCGTGCTGGCGGCCGGGGCGGGGTGCGCCCCGGGGATGATGGAGGACGTCTGGGGCGACGTGGTCCACCCGGACCGTGGCGGCGTGTACGACCGCGGCGGGTACCGGGACGACGTCCGCGGCGAGGTCCGCGGGGTGGACACCCGCAACCGGCGGATCCAGGTCCGCGAGAGCGGCGGCCGCTCGGTGACGGCGTACTACGACGGGCGGACGCGGGTGGAGTACCGGGGGCGGGACTACCGCGTCTCCTCGCTGGAGCGGGGCGACCGGGTGTCGATGCGGGTGCGCCGCGACGGCGGCCGCTACTACGCCGACCGGGTGTACGTGACCGAGAGCGCGCGCGACCGCGGCGGCTGGAGCCGGGACGACCGCGACCGGCGGGAGAGGGACCGGTCCGATGCGTGGCGCGACTCGGGGCGGCTGTACGGCACGGTGCAGAGCGTGAACCGGGGGCAGTCCAGCTTCCAGGTGCGCGGGCAGTCCGGCGAGCGCGTGGTCGTCTACCTCCCCCGCAATGCCGGGCGCTCCACCGAGGACCGATTCCGCCGGCTGCGGCGCGGCGACCGCGTGCAGGTCCAGGTGCGCCCGCTGGACCGCGACCGGGCGGAGCTGCGGCGGTTCCTCTGAGGACGGGAGTACGAGAGGGCGGAGTACGACCACGCCCCCGCCGGCCGAGCCGGCGGGGGCGTCCTGCCGTGGCGCCCGACGGGCCCCGGTCTACGGGGCGCCCGGCTCCACGTCCAGGGCGCGCACGAGGAAGGCCCAGCGGTCGGCGGCCTCCTCGATCTGCTTGGCGGTGGGCTTGCCGGCGCCGTGGCCGGCGCGCGTCTCCACGCGGATCAGCACGGGGTTGCCGCACCCCTGCGCGGCCTGGAGGGCCGCCGCGTACTTGAAGGAGTGCCCCGGCACCACCCGGTCGTCGTGGTCGGCGGTGGTGACCAGGGTGGCGGGGTAGCAGGTCCCCGGCTTCAGGTTGTGGAGCGGGGAGTACGCGTACAGCGTCGGGAACATCGCCGGGTCGTCGGCGGAGCCGTACTCCGGCACCCACCCCCACCCCACGGTGAAGCGGTGGTAGCGGAGCATGTCCATCACCCCCACCGCGGGGAGCGCGGCGCCGAAGAGCTCCGGCCGCTGGTTCACCACCGCGCCCACCAGCAGCCCGCCGTTGGAGCCGCCGGCCACGGCCAGCTTCTCCGGCCGGGTGTACCCCTGCGCGACCAGGTGCTCGGCGGCGGCGATGAAGTCGTCGAACACGTTCTGCTTCCGCTCCAGCATCCCCGCCCGGTGCCACTCCTCGCCGTACTCGTTCCCGCCGCGGAGCGCGGCCACGGCGTAGACCCCGCCCATCTCCAGCCAGGCCAGGTTCGCCGCCGAGAACGCCGGGGTGACGTTGACGTTGAAGCCGCCGTAGGCGTAGAGCAGCGTCGGGTTGTTCCCGTCCAGCGCCATCCCCCGCCGGTGGGTGACGAACATCGGCACGCGGGTGCCGTCCTTCGAGGTGACGAACACCTGCTCGGTCACGTACCGCGACGGGTCGAAGCCGGGGATCTCCGGCTGCCGGAACACCTCCGACCTCGCCGTGCGGAAGTCGTAGCGGTAGACCGTGGTCGGGTACAGGTACGAGTCGAAGGAGTAGAACGCCTCCGGGTCGCCCCGGTCGCCGCTGAAGGAGTCCGCGGTGCCCAGCGTGGGGAGCTCGATCTCGCCCGCCGGGGCGCCGTCCACCGTGAACAGGCGGATGCGCGAGGCGGCGTCCTGGAGGTACGAGGCCACGAACCGGTCCGCGGCCATGGAGACGTCCTGCAGCGCGTCGCTCCCCTCCGGGACCAGCGTGCGCCACGCCGCGCGCGCCGGGCTCCGCGTGTCCACCGCGACCACGCGGCCGCGGGGGGCCTCCAGGTCGGTGCGGAGGTAGAAGACCGGGCCGTCGCTGCCGACGTACGCGTACTGCGCGTCCCCCTGGTCCAGGAGCGGGACCACGCGCCCGCGGACGTCGGGGCGGCGCGCGTCCTCCAGGTCCAGGTAGAGGAGCCGGTTGCGCGGGTCGGTCCCCTCGTTGACCGTGATCACCAGGTAGCGCCCGTCGTCGGAGACCTGGCCGAAGACGTACCACTCCGGCCGGTCGGGGCGCTCCCAGACCAGCACGTCCTCGGACTGCGGCGTGCCGATGCGGTGGTAGTAGAGCTTGTGCCCCTTGTTGGCCTCCGTGAGCGCGTTCCCGGTGGGCTCGGCGTAGCGCGAGTAGAAGAAGCCCTCGCCGTCGTGCGTCCACGCCGCCCCGGAGAACTTCACCCACTTCAGCGTGTCCGACAGGTCGCGCCCCGTGGCCACGTCGCGGACCCGGAACTCCTGCCAGTCGGAGCCGCCGGAGGTGACGCCGTACGCCACCCGGCGGCCGTCCTCGGAGACGTCCACCGTGGAGAGCGCCACGGTGCCGTCGGCGGAGAGGGTGTTGGGGTCCAGGAGCACGCGCCCGGAGTCGCCGAGCGCGTCGTGGACGTAGAGCACCGACTGGTTCTGGAGCCCGGTGTTCCGGTAGATGAAGTAGCGCCCCCCCTCCTTGGAGGGGACCCCGTAGCGGGGGTAGTTCCACAGCTCGGTCAGGCGCTCCCGGATCCGCTCCCGCGCGGGGATCGCCTCCAGGTGGGCGAAGGTGGCGCGGTTCTGCGCCTCCACCCACGCCGCCGTCTCGGGCGAGTCGGTGTCCTCCAGCCAGCGGTACGGGTCGGCGACGCGGGTGCCGTGGTAGTCGTCCACCTGGTCCACCCGCCGCGTCTCGGGGTAGTCGATCCGGGCGGTCCGGGCGGTCTGGGAGCTCACGGGCACGGGCGCATCGGTTCGGGTTGCGGACGGGGCGCAGGACGCCAGGGCGAGCATCACCGCCGCCGCGGCCGCGATCGGCAGGGTCCTCGTCTGAGCCGGGTGGTGCATGCGGTCAGGCTCCTGTGTGGTTGTCGATCGCGGCCGGCGGCGGGGCCGCGGGCTCCGGGAAGCGGAAGACGAAGCCGTCGCCCTCCGGGGCGGCGTCCACCTCGACCGCGCCCCCGTCCTCCAGCCGCCCGAAGAGGATCTCCTCCCCCAGCGGCTGCTTCAGCTCCTCCTGGATCAGGCGGGCCAGGGGACGGGCGCCGTTCAGCGGGTCCAGCCCGCGCCGGGCCAGCCGGGCGCGGGCGGCGGGGGTCAGCGCCACCTCCACCCCGCGCGCGGACAGCAGCTCACGCAGCTCCCCCACCATCCGCTCCACGATGCGCTCCATCACCGGCAGCGTGAGCCCCGAGAAGGCGATGCGGGCGTCCAGCCGGTTGCGGAACTCCGGGGTGAAGGCCCGCTCGAAGGCGCGCTCGTCCTCCCCCTCGCCGGTGGCGCCCCCGAACCCCACTCGGCGGCGGGAGAGCTCCTCCGCTCCCACGTTGCTGGTCATGATGAGGATGACGTTGCGGAAGTCGGCCTGCTTCCCGTTGTTGTCCGTCAGCTTCCCGTAGTCCATCACCTGCAGGAGGATGTTGAAGACGTCCGGGTGCGCCTTCTCGATCTCGTCCAGGAGGAGCACGGAGTGGGGGGTGCGGTTCACCGACTCGGTGAGGAGGCCGGCCTGGTCGAAGCCCACGTACCCCGGGGGCGCCCCGATCAGCCGCGAGACGGTGTGGCGCTCCATGTACTCCGACATGTCGAAGCGGACCAGCTCCATCCCCAGCGTGTCGGCCAGGGCGCGCGCGACCTCGGTCTTCCCCACGCCCGTGGGGCCGGTGAAGAGGAAGGAGCCGATGGGCTTCTGCGGGTCGCGCAGTCCGGCGCGCGCCAGCTTGATGGCGGCGGCCACCTGCTCGCAGGCGCGCTCCTGCCCGAAGACGCGGGCCTTGAGGTCGGCCTCCAGGGCGCGCAGCCGCTCCTTGTCGGAGCGGGAGACGGTGCGGGGCGGGATCTGCGCCATGGCGGCGAGGATGGTCTCCACCTCCTCGGCCCCCACCACGGGCGGCTCGCCGTCGCCGCCGCGCTCCAGCTTCACCCCGGCGCCCGCCTCGTCCAGAAGGTCCACCGCCTTGTCGGGGAGCCTGCGGTCGTGCAGGTAGCGGTGCGACAGCTCGGCCGCGGCGCGGAGCGCCTCGTCGGCGTAGCGCACGCCGTGGAACTCCTCGTAGCGGGGGCGCAGCCCCTCCAGGATGCGGACCGTGTCCTCGATCCCGGGCTCGGCGATCTCCACCTTCTGGAAGCGGCGCGCCAGCGCCCGGTCCTTCTCGAAGTGCGAGCGGAACTCCTCCCAGGTGGTGGAGCCGATGCAGCGCAGCCCCCCGGCCAGCGCGGGCTTGAGGAGGTTGGAGGCGTCCATCGCCCCGCCGCTGGTCATCCCCGCGCCCACCAGGGTGTGGATCTCGTCGATGAAGAGGATGGCGTGGGGGCGCTCCTCCAGCTCGCGGAGCACCGCCTTGAGCCGCTCCTCGAAGTCGCCGCGGTAGCGGGTGCCGGCCAGGAGCGAGCCCATGTCCAGCGCGAAGATCTCCGCGTCGCGGAGCGGGGCGGGGACCTCGCCGCGGTGCACCCTCCAGGCGAGCCCCTCCACCAGCGCGGTCTTCCCCACGCCGGGGTCGCCCACGAAGAGAGGGTTGTTCTTGCGGCGGCGCGAGAGGATGTGGACGGCCCGGGCCACCTCGCGCTCCCGTCCGATCAGCGGGTCGATGCGGCCCTGCGCCGCCAGCCGCGCCAGCGGGACGGTGAAGCGCGCCAGCGCCCCCTTGAGCCTCTCCCCCTCCTCCGGGGCGGCGCCCGCGGGGGCGCGCGCCGGCTCGTCGTCCGCGTCGCCGTGCGAGATGGCGCGCACCAGCGCCAGCCGGGTGAGCCCCTCCTCCTCCATGAAGTGCACGGCGTAGGAGTCGGGCTCGTCCCACATGGCGGCCACCACGTGGGGGCCGGAGACCTCGTCCTTGCCCGCGCGGAGCACCTGGAGCGCGGCCTGCTGCACCACCCGGCGAAAGGCCAGGGTGAGGACGGGCTCGACCGCGTCGTCGGAGCGGAGGGCGTCCACCTCCTCGTCCAGGTAGCGGTCCAGGCGGCCCTTGAGGCGCGCGGTGACCACGCCGGACCGCTCCACCGCCGCGGCGGTGGCGGCGTCGTGCAGCAGGGCGAAGAGGAGGTGCTCCAGCCCCGCCATCTCGTGGCCGCGCCGGGCCGCCTCCAGCACGGCCAGGCGCAGGGTCACTTCCAGCTCGGGGCGCAGTGCGGGGTTGGGCATCTTTATTCGGGCTCCATGGTCAGGAGGAGCGGATATCCCTCCTCCCGGGCTGCCTCGGTCACCTGCGCGACCTTGGTCTCGGCCACCTCGCGGGTGTACGCTCCGGCCACCCCCACGCCCAGGGTGTGCACCTGGAGCATGATCTGGGTGGCCTCGGTGGCGGTCTTGCGGAAGAAGCGCACCAGCACGTCCACCACGAACTCCATGGTGGTGTAGTCGTCGTTGTGGAAGAGGACCCGGTACAGGCGCGGCGTCTTCGCGCGGGGGCGGTCCTCCACGAGCAGCTCCTCGCGGCGCGCGGGGTCGCCGCCGGGGCGGTCGGTGTCGCGGTCTTTCTCCGGCATCTGCCGCTGCTGGGGTGGCGCGTGGCGGTGCTCGCACGGACAAAGGAACGGTACACCCCTGCCGGGGCAAGGATTCCGTGCGCGGCACGCGATTTTCATCCGGCCGCGGGCATGAGCGAGCAGACCGAACGCTTCCCCGAGGACCGGACGCGCGAGACCGGCCGGGTGGCCCACGAGCTCCTGGTGCAGCGCATCCTCCAGCCGGACGACGTCACCTGCGGTCCCACCTGCCTGCGCAAGGTCTACCAGTACTACGGGCTGGAGCTGGAGCTGGCGCAGGTGCTGGGCGAGATCGACCGCAACGAGGACGGGGGGACGCTGGCCGTCTTCCTGGGGATCTCGGCGCTGCGGCGGGAGTTCCGCGCCCGGCTGTACGCCTACGACCTGCGCATCTTCGACCCCACCTGGTTCGATCTCCCCATGCCGGAGCTGGCGGAGAAGGTGCACCGGCGCATTCCCTTCCTCACCAGCGCCAAGACCATCCGCGCGGCCAGGGCGTACCTGGAGTTCCTGGAGCTGGGGGGGACGGTGGCGTTCGACGAGCTGACCCCCGGGCTGCTCCGGGAGATCCTGGACCGCGACCACCCCGTGCTGGCCGGCCTCTCCGCCACCTACCTGTACCGCTGGAAGCGCGAGCGGCAGCTGGAGGAGCTGGACGAGCTGGTGCCGGACGACGTGCGCGGCGATCCCACGGGGCACTTCATCGTCATCGCCGGCTACGAGCAGTGGGGGCGCCGCTTCTCGCTGCGCGACCCGTCGGCCCACGTCCCGGGGACCGAGGAGGGCCGGCAGGTGGTGGACGCGCAGCGCCTGATCAACGCCATCCTCCTGGGCGACCTCACCTACGACGCGGTGCTGCTGGAGATCTGGCGCGCCGACGCCGGGGAGGGCGGCGCGTGAGCCGGCGGCGCGTGGTCGTGGTGGTCTCGGACCCGCGCAAGGCGGCGGACCTCCCGCCGGAGCTGCTGGTCCCTGCGGACGAATACCTGGAGGGCGGCGAGGCGCTCACCGACCGCGGGCTGACCGTGGTCAACCTCTGCAACTCGTACCGCTACCGCACCCGCGGCTACTACGTGTCGCTGCTTGCGGACGCGCGCGGGCAGACGGTGGTCCCCAGCGTGGAGACCATCGAGGGGCTGGCGGATGCCTACGGCGTCTTCCGGGCCCTGCGCGAGGCCGGCGTCCCCGTGGTGGACCCGCGGGAGATGCGCGCCCGCCACCGCACCTTCGCCGCGCCGCTGCAGCCGGAGGACGACGACGGCGACGAGACCGACGGGGACGACGCGGTCCCGCTCCTCCGGGCGGAGGATGAGGGCGGCGGCTACCGCCCCGCCACGGAGGCGGAGCTGGCGGAGTCGCGCGCGTACTTCGGCACCAGCGCGGACCCGCGCTTCCGGGCGGCGTCGCTGGCGGTGTTCCGGGAGTGGCCGGTGCCGGTGCTCCGCCTGCGCTGGCTCCTGGAGGACGAGGAGTGGAAGGTGACCGGGGTGGCGCCGGTGTCGCTGCGCCAGCTGCGCCGCGGGGAGCGCGCCGAGCTGGCCGAGGCGCTCCGCAACGAGCGGCTGGTGGTGCGCCGCGGCACGCCGGTGCCGTACGAGGGGAAGCGCGCATCGCTGGCGGTGCTCTTCGACCCGGGCGACCCCTTCGCGCCCTCGTCGCCGGAGACCATCGACAAGCTGGAGCGCGTCGGCGCGAAGATGAACGTGTACGTGCAGCGCATCGGGCTGCGCGACCTGGACCGGCTGGGCGAGTTCGACGCGCTGCTCATCCGCGCGCTGACCTCGGTGAGCGACCCCGCCTTCCAGTTCGCGCTTCGGGCGGAGGCGCTGGACATGCCGGTGGTGGACGACTCGCAGTCCATCATCCGCTGCAGCAACAAGGTGTTCCTGGAGGAGCTGCTGCGGCGCGAGGGGATCCCCACCCCCCGGACGCTGGTGGTCACCGCGCGCACCCCGGCCGACCAGCTGGCGGAGCTGGGCTTCCCCGCGGTCATCAAGCTCCCGGACGGCTCCTTCTCGTCGGCGGTGCACAGGGTCGGCTCGCCGGAGGAGTACCTGGAGCGCTCCGCGGAGATGTTCCGCCGCTCCCCGCTCATTATCGCCCAGGAGTACCTCCCCACCGACTTCGACTGGCGCGTCACCGCGCTGGACGGGCAGCTCCTCTTCGCCGCGCGCTACTTCATGGCGAAGGGCCACTGGCAGATCCGCACCGAGGTGAAGGGGACCGAGCGCTACGGCCGGGTGGAGGCGGTCCCCCGCGAGCAGGCGCCGCGCGCGGTGGTGGAGCTGGCGCTGCGGGCGGCGGGGCTGATCGGCCGGGGGCTGTACGGGGTGGACATCAAGGAGACGCCGTCCGGGCCGGTGGTGATCGAGATCAACGACAACCCCAACCTGGACGTGGGCTACGAGGACGCCGCGGACGGGGCCGCCGTCTACGAGGACGTGGTGCGCTTCTTCCTGCGCCGGGTGGAGGAGGGGACGGCGGCGGAGAACGCCGCGGAGGCGCCGTCGGGCGAGGAGACCGCGCCGCTGCGCGCGCCCATCCGCCCGCGCCGCGCGCCGCAGCCGCGGGCGCACTACCGCCCCTTCGAGGTGGCGGGGGTGGAGCTGGAGTACGCCGTGGTGGACCGCGACCTGAACGTGGCGCACCGGGTGGAGGACGCGTTCCGCACGCTGGCGGGGCGGGGGTGCTCGGACGTGGACCTGGGGGCGGTGGGGCTCTCCAACGAGATCGCCGACCACGTGCTGGAGGTGAAGACGCAGGCCCCGTTGCGCAGCCTGGCGGAGGCGGAGGAGGTGCTGGTGGAGGGGATCCAGCGATTCTCGGCGGTGCTGCGAGACGGCTTCGACGCGCGCCTGATGCCCACGGGGATGCACCCCTGGATGGACCCCCGGACCGGGCGGCTCTGGCGGCGCTCCAACGCGCGGGTCTACGACACCTACGCGCGCCTCTTCGACGTGCGGACGCACGGGTGGATGAACGTGCACGCCTGCCACCTGAGCCTCCCCATGGGGCGGGAGGCGGAGGCGGTGGCCATGCTGAACGCCGCGGCGCTCCTGGTCCCCTACCTCCCGGCGCTGGCCGCGTCGTCGCCCATGTACGACGGCGACCTGCAGCCCGCGGTGGACGGCCGGCTGGCCTGGATCCTGGAGCACCAGGCGCGCATCCCCGAGTCACAGGGGGAGATCGTCCCGGAGTACGTGGAGAGCCTGGCGGACTACCGCAAGCGGATCCTGGGGGGGATGTACGCGGCGCTGGACCGCATCCCCGACACGGGCCCCATCCGCCACGAGTTCTTCAACGCGCGCGGCGCGGTGTTCAAGGCGTCCAGCAGCCGGATGGAGGTGCGGGTGCTGGACACGCAGGAGTGCGTGCGGATGGACGTAGCGGTGTCCGTGTTCGTGCGCGCGGCGCTGAAGGCGGCGACGCAGCGGGTGCTGGAGGGGAGGGCGCCGCTCCCGGCGCACGCGGTGCTGGTGGCGGACTTCCGCTCGGTGGTGCGGGACGGGAGCCGGGCGCGGGTGATGGCGCCGCACTTCGCCTCGGTGGGCCGCGACGCGGAGGGGCGGGCGGACGTGCGCGACGTCCTGCGCGCGCTGCTGGAGGACGCGCGCCGCACCGTGCGGAAGGACGAGGCGGAGTACCTGGAGCTGGCCGGCCGCGTCGTGGAGGCGGGGACGCTCTCTGAGCGGATCCGGGCGGCGCTGGCCCCGTTCGAGGAGGCGGACGACGACACGTTCACCGACGCCGCGCGACGCGTCTACATCGAGCTGATGGACTGCCTGGAGGCCAACGAGCCGTGGGCGCGGCGGTGGGGGTGAGCGCCGTCCGCCGCGGAGTGCCGCTCGCCGCGCTCCTCGCCGCCGCTGGGTGCGCCACCGCGGGCTCGGCGCCGCCGGAGACGGTGTCGGGCAGCTTCGCGCTCGTCCGTATCGAGGGAGACCTGCAGCCGCTGGAGCGCGCCCGGAACGCGCCGCCGGGCGGCGGCGGCGGAGACTGCGCGGTGGAAGGACGAGGCGAGGTGGAGCTCGGCCCGGCGCTCCGCTTCGAGCTGGACGTGGTGCAGCGCAGCCCGTGCTCCGGGGAGGTGCGCCGCGAGCTGCGGGGGACGTACTACCGCCGCGGCGAGCACCTGGGGTTCGAGGCGCTGCTCCCGGGCGGCGCGACGGTGCGCTTCCACGGCACCACCAACGACACCACCGTGGTGGTGCGGCTCAGCGGCGCGGAGCTGGTGTTCGCGCGCGCCGCGGATTCCGGGGGATGAAGCCCCCTCCGCCCTCGCGCGCGGACCGGCTCCAGTTCATCTTCGGGTTCGTGGCGGTGTACGGCGTCGTGCTGTTCCTGGTCCGACCCGACCCGACCCCGGCGCAGGTGCGGCTCAGGCTGGGGATGATGCTCGTGGGCATCCTGGGCCTGGCCGCCGTCGGCTGGCGCAGGCGCTGTCGTTAGTGCCGGACAGGGGCATGCAGCCTCATGCTGCCGGCATGGAGCCGATGACGATGACCGCCTCGTAAGTCTGGTCCGTACGCCGCAGGTCGGTGAAGCTCCCTTCCGGAAGCTCGAAACGCAGGGTGGTGGAGGCGGGGTCGTAGGTGTGCGGCACCGCTTCGAAGCCGTCCAGGGTCTCCTCTCCGCCTTCCTGCCAGAACTGCACGAACGGGCGCACACGGCCTGCTGCTGGAGCCCTCGTGGAAGACGGGGGGAGTGCGATCTCGACGGACGCTCGGCCCGGGGCGGCCGTCCCGGTGTTGATCCGGATTTCGTAAGGCAGCACCCGCCGCGCGCCCAGGCCATCTTCGGCGGTGATGCGGAAATCCCGTCGGGTCTCCTCCGTGCTCGTTGCACAGACCGACACCTGCTGAGTAGCGGGAAGCGCATCTCGGGGGATCCGCAGGGTCGCGATTCCCGGCAGGATCACGACTGCGCCGTCACGGCCGGCACGGGATTCCGCGCAGCTGTCGGGCGGAGGCGATGACTCGGCGCCGGGCCGTGTGCACGCGGCGAAGACGCAAAGTGCGATGCTTATCCGTATGACGATCTGAGGCATTGGACCTTGTGTGCATCTGCGCGAGTGCTGGAGCAGTTGCCTGCGGCGCGGTAAACGGAGACGCGACCAGGGCAAGCGGCTGACCGGAGGAGACGTTACGGGAGTGGCGCGGCTCTGCCAGCGCTGTCAGATGGCGCGGTCGGCGGCTCCGCGACCATCGGTTGGGGCTTGGAAGGGTCGTACACGCGACATGTGGAATGATCGGTGTTCTGGAAGAAGTTGTTCCTATGATGATCGTGATGCCAGGTGCCGACGCAACCGTTGGCGTCGAAGGCGACCTTCAACCGGTGGGTGACCGTGTCGGCTACCTGCGTGTACTCCCAGACGACCTTGTCTCCCTCCAGCCGCGCTGGTGCGTACCGGCTATCCGTGGGAAGGAACACCCACCGCACAGAAGCTGAGTTCGCCGCTCTCGTGACGGTAGCTTCGAACGAATTGAACCTCTTCTCCGGGTCACCCGTTCGCGTCCAGTATCCACGATACGTAGTCACATCGGGTACAATGCAGGGGTGTGGGTCGATGCGCTCCCCGCTCCTCGTTACGTACTCGATGTGGAGGTGCGATGCCGATGAGCCTCCGGAGTTGTTCGCGAGCGCGATCATCTGTCCCTTCGTGACCGACTGCCCCTCTCCGAGATCAGCCGTGCTGCTCTCCACCAGGTGGGCATACAGGGTCGAAGTCCCATCCGAATGACGGATCCGCACGTAACGGCCCCACCCTTTCACCATCTTCCCTGACCGTGGATCGGGCCGTGGCAAGGGCCGCGAATCCCACCCGATCCGCTCGACCACGCCGCCGGCGGAGGCAAAGACCGGGGTCCCGGTTGCCGCCCGGTAATCGGTTCCCTTGTGCTGCGGTGGATTAAAGTTGCCGGTGACTCGCAACGATCCGAGGGGCAATCCGATCTGCGCGGCTTCGCAAGTGCTGGCTTCGCCTAAGGCGAGCGCGACGAGTTCAGAGCCCCCGCTGGGTGAGACCAGCGGTGTGAGGGCTGGCCGGGTCCCCAGGACGACCACGGCCTCATAGCTGGAGTCGGGCGTCCGCCGATCAGTGAACAGCGCGGCAGGGATCACGAACCTTGCTTCCCGCTGGGCCGTTTCGAACTCGCCGGGGAGCACGTCGAACACATCCAGTGTCTCGCTTCCTCCGTCTTCCAGCCACTGGCCGAAAACCGTGGTCCGATACCCTGGCTCTACCGCCGACAAGAACGACTCCGGGATCGAGAGATGAACCTCGACATCCTTCGTGGGTGCGGCCGCTCCGGTGTTGATTCGTAGCTCGTGGGGCATTCGGGGCCCTGCGTCGAACAGGACTTCCGCCGTAGCAGTGAAGTCGGTCCGAGTCTCCTCCGTGCTGGTGGCGGAAACCACAACCTTCTGTGTGCTCGCGAAGCTCTGCGGCTGCAACGTAACCATGGCGAAACCGGGAAGGACAATCGTTTTCCCATCCGGCCCGACAAACTCCGTCGTGCTCTCCGTCTGGCGGCGGGCAACTGCTTGGAAGGTGACGCGGAACACCGCGACCCCCGGGTGCACCGTCAACTCGATCCAGCGCGCCTGGCTCCGTTGCCCGGGCATCAAGCCGTGCGGCTGGCCTGGTGAAGCGAGGTGGTCGTCGTACCTCCATATGAGGGCACCGTTCAGGGCCGAATCGGTATCCGCGATCTGGGAGTCAGCTGTCACGAAGCGGAGGTAGTCTGAATTGTGCCGGTTGCCGGTCAGGCCGGGAGCCGCGACCACCACCAGGCTGTCTTCCCACCCGAGAAGCCGTGCGGGTGCTTCCAGTGCTACGCTGCCTGTGTTGTCGAAAGCGATCGGGAGCCGGACGGTGCGGGTCTGATTGTCGAATGTCGGAGCGCCGATTAGAATCGGCAGAAGGGAGCCGCACTTCGGTCGGTCGAGCGGGACCGCGTCCATCTGATCCTTACCGCGCAGGTGGAACTCGAACGTAGCGCACCCGCGTTCCTCGGGCTCGACATCCGCTTGGGGATAGGGAGACGGTAGACTGCTACGGGTCACTCCCACCGCGATTGGGTGCTGCCGTGAATCGCAGCCCTCGACCACAAGGGCGACAAGTAGAGGCGCAACGAAAAGGAGACGTGAGGCGATCATCGTGGCAAGCTCGTCGCGTGAATGGATGTGACAGCTGCGGAGGTGAACAGCTCAGATGAAGGCTGGAGAGGACCCGATCCCAACGGTCCGGCCCGGTGAGAGTCCGGGTAAGCTGCAGATCGGGAATCGAATGGCCCAGGAGTGCAACTCATTGGTGGGTCCGGGGAGGGAGGTGGGAGGCAGGCTGACTGGAATGGGTTCAGGAGCAAGCACGTACAAACAATGGCTCGATAGTATGGTATCGGCAGATGACCGGATCGGCTGGAGCACACTACAGGCTGGATGAGATCACCCACATAGCGATTCGCCTGATATCGTCAGAGCGACGAGGAGCAAGCGGCCTGTCATGGACAACGACCAGATCGCCAGGGTGCGCCGCATCTGCCTGGCGCTCCCCGAGGCGTGGGAGCAGGAGGCGTGGGGCGAGCCGACCTTCCGGGTGAAGAAGCGGCTCTTCGCCATGTTCGCGAACGACCACCACGGCGACGGGCGCATCGCGCTCTGGTGCAACGCGCCGCTGGGAGTGCAGGAGACGCTCGTCCGCTCGGAGCCGGAGAAGTACTTCGTCCCACCCTACGTGGGCGTGAAGGGGTGGGTCGGCATCGTGCTGGACCGCTGCTCCGACGAGGAGGTCCAGGGGCTGGTGGTGCAGTCCTACTGCATGGTCGCCCCCCGCAAGCTGCAGGCGCTGGTCGGGGGATAGACGCCC
>DATABU010000552.1:0-2928 GCA_036259415.1 Longimicrobiaceae bacterium | reverse complement strand
TCCAGGAGAACTCCACCATGCGCACCACCCGCTTCCTCCTCGCCGCCGTGGCCGCCGTGCTCGTCGCCGCCTGCAGCAGCGAGCCGACGGGCATCGCACGCCCCGATTCGCAACCGGCTTTCGACGGCGTCGGCTTCGTTGGTTCGGGAAACGCAGCTGCGGCGGATTCCACCTTCACCTCCGAGGATGAGCGTTTCCCGAACCCACGAAGCCGACGCCGTCGAAAGCCGGTTGCGAATCGGGGCGTGCGATGCCCGTCGGCTCGCTGCTGCAGGCGGCGACGAGCACGGCGGCCACGGCGGCGAGGAGGAAGCGGGTGGTGCGCATGGTGGAGTTCTCCTGGACGAGAGGTGGGAGCGGCGCGGGCGGGTTCCCGTGCAGCTCCCACTAATGTAAAGCACCACCCACCATCAAGATAGCATCCCAATATGTACATGGTGTACATCTATATGTGGACAGAGGTTACGAAGCCGGGCTCTTGGTCGCCCCACGCCTCCCGGCACGGCGGTTGCGGCCCGTCCCCACCCTTCGCGGACGTGGACGGAGCTTTTACGCAGGAGCCGAGAGAGAGATGAAGATCGAGTTGAAGCCGCTGAACGAGCAGGTCGTCGTGATCACCGGGGCGTCGAGCGGGATCGGGCTCGCCACCGCGCGGCTTGCGGCCAAGCGCGGGGCCCGGGTGGTGCTCACGTCGCGCGACAAGGCCGACCTGAAGAAGGCCGTCCGCTCCATCCAGGACGCCGGGGGCGAGGCCACCTACGCCGTGGCCGACGTCGCCGACCTTGACGGGCTGCGCGGCGTGGCCGGGCACGCGGTGCGCGAGTTCGGCGGGATCGACACCTGGATCAACAACGCCGGCGTCTCCATCTACGGGCGCATCGAGGAGGTGTCGCCGGAGGACGCCCGCCGGCTCTTCGAGACCAACTACTGGGGCGTGGTGAACGGCTCGCTGGTGGCGGTGGAGCACCTGCGGGCGAACGGCGGGGCGCTGGTCAACGTCGGGAGCGTGCTCTCCGACCGCGCCATCCCGCTCCAGGGGCACTACTCGGCCAGCAAGCACGCGGTAAAGGGGTTCACCGACGCGTTGCGCATGGAGCTGGAGGAGGAGGGCGCGCCCGTCTCGGTCTCGCTGGTGAAGCCGTCGTCCATCGACACCCCCTACACGCAGCACGCCCGCAACCTGATGGACCGGGAGCCCAGCCTCCCGCCGCCGGTGTACTCGCCGCGGGTGGTGGCGCGCACCATCCTGCGCTGCGCCGAACAGCCCGTCCGCGACGTCACCGTGGGCGCCGGCGGGAGGATGCTCGCGGGGATGGGGAACGTCTCGCCCCGGCTGGCCGACCGCTACATGGAGTCCACCATCTTCGACCAGCAGAAGGGCGACGAGCCCGCGCCCCGGCGGCGGCGCGACACCCTGTTCCGCCCCCGCAGGGGCGACGTGGAGGAGCGGGGCGGCTACCCCGGCCACGTGGCGAAGACCAGCGCCTACACCGGCGTGAAGCTCCACCCCATCCGCACCGCGCTGGCGGTGGCCGCGCTGGGGGCCGGCGTGGCGATGGCGCTGCGCAGCGAGGGCGGCGTGCTGGGCGGCTTCGGCGAGGGCTCCGGCGACTGGACCGCGGGGGACTGAGCGGCCCCGCCGGGCATATTGCACGGGCGCAACACCCCCCGGTGTTGCGCCCGTGCCACATCCGTGGGGCAGGCGAGGGACACCCCCCGGCCACCTGACGCCGGATGTTTCCCCGGAACCCGTCGCCCACACCCGTGGTACGGATTGTGATCGTTGCTGCCGCTGCCCGCCGGCGACGGCGGCGCAACCCTGAAACAACCACCGGCGCGGTCCTCCCCGGAGCCCCTGCTCCAGGCGGGAAGGACCGCATCGTCCGCGGCGAGTGCCCATGACCCATCGACGGCTCCCGACCGCCATCCCCGATCGCCCGGCGACCCCGGCGGCACGATGAGCCCTCGCAACCGGCGGGGACCGCTCCGGGAGGAGGAGGCGAACAGGCTCCGCCCCCTGGCGCGCAGGTACCAGTTCGTGCAGGAGCTGGGGCGCGGGGGGACGGCCACCGTGTACCTGGCCCGCGACCGGCAGCTCGGCCGCGACGTGGCGGTCAAGGTGCTGCACGCCCAGCAGGTCGGCGACCCCGAGACCGTCTCGCGCATGGAGCGCGAGGCGCGTACCGTCGCGCGGCTCGACCACTCCAGCATCGTGACCCTCTACGAGAGCCGGCAGCTGGGCGACCGCACCCTCGCGCTGGTGATGCAGTACGTCCCCGGCGGCACCCTCCGCGAGGTGCTGCGCCGGGACGGCCCCTTCCCCTTCGACCGCGCAGAGCGGGTGCTCCGCGACCTGGCCGAGGCGCTCGCGTACGCCCACGGGCGCGGCGTGGTGCACCGCGACGTCAAGCCCGCCAACATCTACCTGGACGAGGAGACCGGCCGCGCCCTGCTGGCCGACTTCGGCATCGCGCGCTGGGCCGACGGCGAGGAGCTGACGATGGAGGGGACCACCATCGGGACCCCCACCTACATGTCGCCCGAGCAGATCGACGGCGGGCCGGTGGACGGCCGCAGCGACCTCTACAGCCTGGGGCTGGTGGGCTACGAGATGCTGACGGCGCGGCGCCCCTGGGAAGGGGAGACCATCTACAGCACCATCTACCGGCAGAAGAACGAGCCCATCCCGCCGCTGGAGGAGGCGCGCCCCGGCACCCCGCCCCGCCTGCGCGCGGCGGTCGAGGGCGCGCTCGGCAAGGACCCGGCGGAGCGCTGGGCCAGCGCGGAGGACTTCCTGGCCCGCCTCTCGGGGATGGCAGTGGCGCACCCGGCGCCCGCCCCCCGCCCCCGCCCGGCAGCGCCGGCCACGCCCGCCGACCCCGCGGAGCCCACCGTGCTCCTCCGGCGCGGCGAGGGGGGCCTCCCCCT
>DATABU010000551.1:0-2386 GCA_036259415.1 Longimicrobiaceae bacterium | reverse complement strand
GGCGGCGGGAGGGGGCGGCACCGCGGCGGCGCGCGGGCTCTCCAGGAGCGTGCGGTCGTCGTCCACGGCGGCGGCGGAGAGCGCCTCCGCGAACTCCGCGGCGTCCCGGTAGCGGTCCTCCGGCCCGGTGCGCAGCGCGCGCAGGAGGGTGGCGCGGAGCGGGGGCGGCACCGCCTCCCAGCCGGGCCCGCCGCGGGGCGGCACCTCCTCGCCGGCGCGGATGCGCTCGCGGTCGCGGTCGTCGTAGGGGCGCTCGCCGGAGAGCAGCTCGTAGCCGATGAGCCCCAGCTGATACACGTCCGACGCGAAGCCGACCGTTCGCTCCGGGTCCACCTGCTCGGGCGAGGCGTAGGCGGGGGAGTGCGGGAGCTGCCCGCCCAGCGTGAGGTCGTCCTCGCCGGGACGGGCGGTGAGCGGCTTGGCGATGCCGAAGTCCAGGACGCGCACCGACTCGAAGCGCTCCCGCCCCGCCAGGAAGACGTTGGCGGGCTTCACGTCGCGGTGCACGATCCCCGCCCGGTGCCCCGCGGCCAGACCGCGCGCCGCCTCGCGGAGGATGCGCACCGCCTCCTCGCGCGAGGGGCGGGCCACGGCGAGCGCCTCCTTGAGGTCGCGGCCCTCCAGGAGCTCCATGACGATGAAGTCCAGGTCCAGATCCGGGTCGGTGCCGTAGTCGTACACCTGCACCACGTTGGGGTGGTGCGGGATGCTGGCCGCGGCCGCCGCCTCGCGCCGGAAGCGCGCCCGCAGCGCCTCGCGGTCCTCCGCGCCGCCGCGGGGGACGCTCACCACCTTGACGGCGACGGGGCGGCCCAGGTTCCGGTCCACGCCCCGGTAGACGACGCTCATCCCGCCGCTCCCGATCAGCTCGCGGATCTCGTAGCGCCCGGCGAGGGTCCGCCCCTGGAGCAGCCGCTCGTATGCCTGCGTCATGGGTGCCTCCCGCACAGCGGGGCGGGAGCGCACGCGGCGCCCCCGCCGTACCTCCGTCGCCTCATCCGCGGCCCGCGGTGTCGGGGCGGCTCCCTCGCCGGCTCCCCGCGCCGGCGGTGGCGGCGGCGGCGTCACCGCCGGAGCCGCCGCCGCGGGTGTCGCGGAACCGCACCGGGGTCCCCTCGGCCACCCGCTGGCTCAGGAAGCGCGCGTCCCAGTTGGTGAGCCGGACGCACCCGGCGGAGGTGGTGTAGCCGATCGTCTCCGGGGCCCGGGTCCCGTGGATGCCGTAGTGCGGCTCGGAGAGGTCCATCCACACCACGCCCACGGCGTTGTTGGGGCCGGCGGGGATCATGGCGTCCGGCCTGTCGTCCGGGACGTGCTCCAGGATCGCCGGCTGGTAGTGCCACGTGGGGTCCTGGGTCACGCTGGTGATCCGGAAGTCGCCCTGCGGCGACGGGTCGTACGAGGACCCCAGGGTGGACGGGAAGTGGTAGAGGATGCGCCCGTTCGCGTCCAGCGCGTGCACGAAGCTCCCCTGCCCCGAGACCTCGATGCGGGCCACCTGGCCGGACGCGGGCGCGTTCGGGTCGCGGACGTTGGGGACGCGCAGCGTCTGCCCGGCCCGCAGCGAGTCCAGCGCCACCCCCGGGTTGAGCTTCTCCAGCAGCTCGGGGGTGGCGTGGAAGGTCTCGCTCAGCTTCTCGCCGAGCGACTCGTAGCAGGTGCACTCCATCTCCGCGATCTGGTAGATGGCCTCGTCGCCCTCGGGGAGGTCCACGAACGGCCCCTTCACGTCCTCGGCGGTCAGGGTGTGGGTGCGGACCAGCTCCCGGGGGCTCCCGGCGAGCTCGGCCAGGCGCGCGAAGGTGGCGCTGTCCACGCGGGCGGTGGCCGGGAGCCCCTCCCGCCGCTGGAACCAGTACACGGCCTTGGCGGTGTTCTTCCCCCAGCGCCCGTCCATGATCCCGGGGGAGAAGAGCACGCGGTCCAGCAGGATCTGCGTGCGGAGCACGGAGGGGCCCGCCACGTCCCCGTACAGCGGGAGGTACACGGGCCGCCCGTTGACCGCCTCGGCGGAGATATGCTCCCACCTCTCGGGACTGCGGGCGCTGTCGCCAGCGGTCCACGGGTCCAGCTGGACCACGCGCTCCCAAGCGTTGTCCAGCCGTCCGGCCTCCAGCTCCTCGCGGGTCATGGCGCGCTCGTCGGCCCAGTAGGGCTCCGCCGCCCCCGGTGTGGCCGCCTGGGCGACGCCGGGTCGCGGCTGCGCCCCGGCGTCGTCGTCGTCGCCGCCCCCGCAGCCCGCCGCGAGGGCGAGGAGCCCTCCGGCCGCCATATGTCGAACTAGAGTCATCTGGTTGTCTCGTCCGGGTTTCGCTTCCTTGCAGGGTGCGCGGGGGATCGTGCAAGGGGTATGCCCGGTGGGGAACTGCCTGGTGGAGCGCGGGGC
>DATABU010000550.1:0-3978 GCA_036259415.1 Longimicrobiaceae bacterium | reverse complement strand
CGCCCGGGAGGGACGGCGGGCGCGCCCCTGGACCGACGACCACTCCAGCATCCTGGACGTGTTCACCTGGTGAGCGCGGCACGGGCCCACGGACGCGCGGACGCGCCCCCGCCGGGATGTCCCGGCGGGGGCGCGTCCGCGTGTCCGTCGGCCCGTGCCGCGCTCACCAGGTGAACACGTCCAGGATGCTGGAGTGGTCGTCGGTCCAGGGGCGCGCCCGCCGCCCCTCCCGGGCGGGGCGCCAGCGCCGGTCGGCGGCCAGCATCCCCAGGTCGTACTCCGTGCGCGCCAGCACCACCCAGGTGGACCCGTTCTGGTAGCGGAGCGCCTGCGGGATCCCCCAGGCGCCCACCCGCATCGCCAGGCCGCGCTCGCGGGCCAGCGCGGCCAGGACCGGCTCCAGGTTCAGGTAGCGGTTGCTGGTGTGCACCGCGATGCGCCCCCCCTCCTCCAGCCGCGACAGGTACACCTCCAGCGCCTCGCGGGTGAGCAGGTGCGTGGGGATGGCGTCCGAGGTGAAGGCGTCCAGCACGATCAGGTCGTACCCGGGGGCGCCCTCGCGCGTCTCGCGGGCGAGCGAGATGCGCGCGTCCCCCAGCACCACCCGCGTCCGGGCCGGCGAGTCGGACAGGTAGGTGAAGAGGCGCGGGTCGCGGGCGATGCGCTCGATCCCCGGGTCGATCTCGAAGAAGCTCCAGCGCTCGCCCTCGGACGCGTACGCGGCCGTGGTCCCCACGCCCAGCCCCACCACCGCCACCCGCCGCGCCCGCGTGGAGAGCCCCTGGGTGGCGAACACGTCGCCCAGCGGCCCGATGCGCACGTAGTAGGTGAGCGGGTCGCCCCGGTGCTCCGGGTCCAGGCTCTGCGCGCCGTGCATGGTGGAGCCGTGGGTGAGCACGTGGAAGCGCTCCGTCGGTCCCGGGGTGCGCGTGACGCGGTAGTGTCCGAAGAAGGAGCGGGCGGCGTGCACGGTCTCGGTCTGGCGGAGCTCCTCCCCCGCGCGGACCATGTACACCGAGCCCAGGCAGACGGCCAGCCAGAACGGCGCCCGCCCCAGCGCCGGGGAGAGCAGCGCCACGAAGGTCCCCGCGGCCACGGCGAAGAGGAGGTCGGGCATGGACTCCCCCTTGCCGATGAGCAGGTAGAGGGCGTACCCGAAGCCCGCCGCCCGCAGCGCCGTCTGCGCGTGGGCGCGCACGGTGCGCCTCCCCTCCGGCCACGGCCGCGCCAGGCAGGCCAGCACCAGCACCAGGGGGTACTCCCAGGTGTGGGTGAACACCTGCGGCGCCACCAGCACGTTGAAGATCCCGCCCAGCACCCCGCCCACCGACAGCCAGAGGTAGAACTCCGTCAGGTGCCGGGGCGCGGGGCGCCTGCGCGACAGCTCGCCGTGGCAGACCATGGCCGTGACGAAGAGCGCGGCGAGGTGGATGGGGACCGCCACCGCCGGCCGGCTGAGCGCGTCGCCCAGCAGCAGGTAGATCACCGCCACCAGGAACGCCGGCTGGGCGCGCACCAGCCACGCGTGGGGCACGACCTGCCGCGGCGCGAACACCAGCGTGAAGGTGAGGAGGTAGAGCGCCAGCGGGAGCACCCAGAGGAGCGGCGCCGGCGTGAGGTCGGTGGTCAGGTAGGTGGTGACCCCCAGCAGCAGGCTGGAGGGGAGCAACGCGAGCCCCACCCAGACCAGGCGCTCCCCGTGCGTCACCGGCGCGTCCCCCGCCCGCGGCGCGCCCTCGCCCCTGACCGCGGCGGCGGGGGAGCGCCAGACCAGCGCGGCGCACCCGGCCACCATCGCGGCCAGCAGTCCGTATCCCACCGCCCAGGCGCCGCTCTGCTCGGCGAGGCGCAGCCGCGGCTCCAGCACGAACGGGTAGGCGAGCAGCCCCAGCAGGCTCCCGGCGTTGCTGGCGGCGTACAGCCAGTACGGGTTGGCGGCGGCGCGGGTGCCGCTCTCCGCGAACCAGCGCTGGAGGATGGGGCCGGTCCCCGCCAGCACGGCGAAGGGGGCGCCCACCGTGGTGAGCAGGAGCAGGAGGAGCCAGGGGATGGGCGCGCCCCCGCCCGGCGGCGCCGCGTCGCCCACCGCCAGCGGGAGCGCGAGCCCCGCCGCCACCAGCACGGCCAGGTGCAGCGCGGCCTGGCGCCGGACGCCCAGCCGGCGCGTGCCCAGGTGCGCGTAGAGGTAGCCGCCCAGGAGCGCCGCCTGGAAGAAGAGCATGCAGGTGTTCCACACCGCCGGGGAGCCGCCCAGCAGCGGGAGCACCATCCTCCCGAACATCGGCTGCACCTGGAAGAGCAGGAACGCGCCCGCGAACACGGTGGCGGCGTACGCGGCCACCAGCGCGGCGGTGCGGCGCACCGCGGGCGCGGAGCGCTCCGCCCGTGCGGGAGGCGTCTGGACGGGTACGGCTGATTCCACGGGATCCGAGAGGTGGTCGTTGCCGGGGCGGCGGTCCCCGCCTGGTTCACCGCAGCGCGCCCCGGGTTCCTGCGGGAACGCGAGAAGGGCGCCCACCGCGGGCGCCCTTCTCCTTCCCTGCGGTCGGGCCGCCGGCTACCCCTGCGTCTGCGCGGGCGCGCCCCTGAGCTCCTGGAGCCGGGCGAGCAGCGCCTGGGTCTCGGGCTCCAGCTCAACCATCTTCGCGACGATCCGCTGCTGGAACGCCTGGATCCGCTCGGCCATCTGCGGGTCCTGCAGGGCGCGCTGGCGCGAGGCCGCGAAGCCCTGCTGGAGCTGCTCGGCCTCGGCGGCGAGCTGGTTCAGCTTGGCGTTGTCGCCGGCCTGCTGCGCCGCGGTGACCTCGGCCTTGAGCGCCTCGGCGCGCGCGGCCTGCGCCTTGAAGGTGGGATCGACCCGCTCCATCGTCTCCGTCAGCGCCGTCCCGATGGAGTCCTGCGCCGCCTTGAGCGCCGGGTCCTGCAGCGCGCGGCCCTGGATCTCCTGGAGGCGGGCCTGGATCTGCTGGGTCTCGTTCGGCGCGGTCTGGGCCGGGGCCTGCTGCGGCTCGGCCGTGGCGGGCGCCTCCTGCGCGGCGAGGCCGGCCGGGAGCGCCACGAGCGCGAGGGCGATGAAGCTGGGGCGAAGCGTCTTCAGCACGTCTGCTCCTTCGGATACGGTTGTGCGCCGGGGCGCGTGAAAACGGCGCGCACCGGCCACGGCAGGTGCACACGTCCCCGACAGAAACCCCGCCGGGCGGGATGTGTTCCCGCTGCGGCCGTTGAGGTCGCGTCCGCCGCGGCGTAGCCTGGAGGAGATTCGACCCGCCACCGGCCGAGGAGGCGCCGAGCATGAGGCGCGACGAGGCGCTCCGGATCCTGCGGGAAAGTACGTGACGACGGGTGTACCTGGACGCATTCCGGCAGTACTGCGGCGAGCCTCCCCGGTCCGGAGGCCGCGTCGCCTCAGCGCTCGGCCGGCTCGCCCGTGCGGAGGTCGTACGAGGGGCCCTCGATCCAGAGGAGGAGGTGGTCGGCGTCGCCGAGCTCGGGGTGCGGGGCCACCAGCTCCACGGCCCAGAGCGGGTCCACCACGCCGGGGCGGACGACGCGCTCCAGGGTTTCGGGCTCGGCGCGGAGCACCCGGACCACGGCGGGCGTCTCCAGCTCCACCCGGGTCGTGTCCAGGTAGCGGAGGTCGTACGCCACCAGCGAGCGGACCGTGAAGGTCCACCCCCGGTGGATCGCGAAGTCCTCCCGGACCGCGTCCAGGACCCACTGCCGCACCAGTTCCGGCTCCAGGATCTCCCCCTCCTCTCTCGTCTCCCCCGCGCTCCCGCCCGCGCACGGAGCACGACCCGTTCCCGCGCGGCGCCGGGTTGCGCCGCGGGCGCAAACGGAAGATTATCCGCAGCAGGATCGGGCGGCACCCCCGCCCTCCGCAATCCCCCGGACCTCCGAGCCAATGAGCGACCCGCACGATTCCGAGATCCACCCGCCGTGCCGCCCCGGCCGGCTCCGCCGCGGCCTCGCCGCCGG
>DATABU010000549.1:0-7594 GCA_036259415.1 Longimicrobiaceae bacterium | reverse complement strand
GAAGGGGTGGCGGCGGGGATGCTCCGCTCCAGTCTACCCGCGGCGCCCCCGGCTGTCGAGGCCCCCGCGCCCCGAAAGCAGGAGGGGGAGCGGGGGCCTCGACAGCCGGGGGCGCCGCGGATAGACTGGAGCGGAGCATCCCCGCCGCCACCCCTTCCCCGCACTGCCCATGCCTCCCGCCGCCGCCGCACACGCCGCCCCCGCGGCCCCCGCTGCCGCCCGCGAGTACAGGTACTACGACCTCATCACCGCCGTCTTCGTGACGGTGCTCCTCTGCTCCAACCTGATCGGGCCCTCCAAGGTCGCCACGCTCTGGGGGTTCACCTTCGGCGCGGGCATCCTGTTCTTCCCCATATCCTACCTGTTCGGCGACATCCTCACCGAGGTCTACGGATACGCGCGCGCCCGCCGGGTGGTGTGGACGGGGTTCGCGGCGCTGGCCTTCGCGTCGCTGATGACGGTGGTGGTGCTGGGGCTCCCCCCGGGCGGGGGGTGGACGGGTCAGGCGGCGCACGAGGAGGTGTTCCGCCAGACGCCGCGCATCGTGCTGGCCTCGCTCACCGCCTTCTGGGCGGGGGAGTTCGCCAACTCGTTCGCGCTGGCGAAGCTGAAGCTGCTCACCGGGGGCCGCTACCTGTGGACGCGCACCATCGGCTCCACCATCGTGGGCGCCGGGGTGGACTCGGCCATCTTCTACCCGGTGGCGTTCCTGGGCGTGTGGGAGACGCGGACGGTGTTCGTGGTGCTGCTGACCAACTACGTGCTCAAGGTGCTCTGGGAGGCGCTGGCGACGCCGTTCACCTACCGCATCGTGAACGCCCTGAAGCGCGCCGAGCGCGAGGACTACTACGACCGCGACACCGACTTCACGCCGTTCTCCCTGGCGACCCGGTGAGCGGGGGCACGCCCATGGACTTCCGGACGCTGCGCGACCACTGCCTGGGGAAGCCGGGCGCGACCGAGGACTTCCCCTTCGGCGAGGAGGTCCTCGTCTTCCGGGTGATGGGGAAGATCTTCGCGCTGACGAACGTGGAGCGGCTGCCGCTGACCGTGAACCTGAAGTGCGACCCGGAGCTGGCCGTGGAGCTGCGCGACCGCTGGCCCGCCGTGCAGCCGGGCTACCACATGAACAAGGCGCACTGGAACACGGTGGAGCTGGACGGGAGCATCCCCGCGGCGAACGTGCGCGAGATGGTCGACCACTCCTACGCGCGGGTGGTCGCCGGGCTGAAGCGGGCGGAGCGGGAGCGGCTGGCGCGGCTCACCCGGGATCCGGGTTGAACTGCCTGGGGTTTGGGCGTGCCCCTCGCTGGCGCTCGGGTCGGGGCCGACGGGGAGACGGAAGAGACCCGGCGGGGAGCGATCCCCGCTGGGTCTCCGGGTTTTCGGCCCCGTCACCGCCGCGCGGCTGCGCCGGTGACCGTGTCCACGACGTCGTCCAGGCTGCGGAACACCGCCTCCGGCGACCGGGCTCGCAGCGCCTCCTCGGTGGTGTACCCCCAGGTGACGGCTCCGAAGGGGATGCCGGCCCCCCGCGCCGCCTCCAGGTCGCGGATCTCGTCGCCGACGCACAGCGCCTCGGCCGGCGCCACCCCGCTGCGCCGCAGCACCCGGCGGAAGCTGGCCCGCTTCCCGAAGATGGAGGCGCCGCACTCCCAGTAGCGCACCCGGGCGGCGTTCCCGGGCCCCAGCACCCCGCGCACGTTCACGTCGGCGTTGGAGCTCACGATCGCCAGCTCCACGCCGGAGTCGGCGAGGCGCTCCAGCAGCGCGTCCACCCCGGGGAAGAGCGAGATGGTGTGGAGGTCGCGTGTCTTCAGCCGCCGCATGTGGCGCGCGATCCAGGGGAGCTTCCAGAACGGCACCCGGAGGTGCCGCATCATCTCCCGTCCGCTGTAGCCGCGCAGCGTCTCCACCTCGCCCTCCTCGATCCGCCGGAAGCGGAACCGGTCGGCGACCTCGTTGAAGACGCGCAGGAACCAGGGGAACGAGTCGGCCAGGGTGCCGTCGAAGTCGAAGATGACCAGCCGGTAGCGCGGTTCCACTCTCTGCTCCTGGGTCGGGGGCGGCCTCACCCGTCCGCCCTGAGCGCCTCGGTGGGCTCGACGCCGAGCGCGCGCCGCGTGGGGACGACGCAAGCGAGCATGCACACCCCCAGCATCAGCGCCGCGTACGCCGCGACCAGCCCGACCTCCCCCGGCGACGGCATGCCGCCCTTGACCGCGAACGTCAGCGCGGCCACCAGGACGCCGCCGGCCGCGACGCCGGCCCCCACCTGGGTCAGCGGGCGCCGGAACACGGCCGCGACCACCCTGCGCGCGTCGGCGCCCAGCGCGATGCGGACGCCGATCTCGCGCGTCCGCTGCGCCACGGTGAAGGCCATCACCGAGTAGATCCCCGCCAGCGAGAGGAGCAGCGCGACCGCGCTCACCAGCATGACCAGCCGGAACAGGAACTCCATCTCCAGCCAGAGGGTCGCCCCGACCCGGTCCAGGGGGAGGACCTCGTGGAGCCGCAGGGTGGGGTCGACGGCGGCGGCGACGGCGCGCAGCCGCGGCGCGAACCCCTCCGGGCCGCCCCGCACGTGCACGGCCAGGTGGACGGGAGCCGCCTCTCCCGGGGCGAGCGGGTGGTACAGGCCCGCGGCCTCGGCCGGGCCGCCGCCGATGAGCCCCAGGTCGGCCACCACGCCCACGATCTCGTGCCAGGGGCCGGGCTCCTCTCCCCGGGGCACGGCCCAGCGGACCCGCCGGCCCACCGCGTTGCCGCCGCCCAGCACCTGCTCCACGAAGGAGCGGTTGGCGACCACCACGCGCGCGCCGGGCTCCAGGTCGCCGGAGTGGAAGCCGCGGCCCGCCTGGACCGGCGCGCCCAGCACCTGGAAGAAGTCGGGTGCGACCGAGGTCCGGCCGACGGGGCGCGGGGGAGCGGATCCCTGCGCCGCCGCGCCGCCCTCCACCTCGATGCGGCGCTGGGGATGCGCGGTGCGGGGGAGGCGCTCGGTGAAGGCCACGCCGGCAACGGCGGGCTCGGCCTCCAGGCGGCGCTCCAGCTCCAGCGCCGCCGCCCGGAAGCGCGCCCGCGCCTCCTCCTCCGCTCCCGCCGGCGCGTCCGCCGGGACCGCCTCCATCTCCAGCCGCGCCGACAGGTACTCCTCCGCCGGGAAGCCCACGTCCATCGACCGGACCTGGTCCACCTGCTGCCGGGCGAAGAAGCCGGCCGCGGGGAAGGCGACGGTGACCGCCACCTGCGCCACGATCACCGCGGTCCACACCCCCCCTAACCGCAGCCCTCCGCTCCCCGCGCCCACCTGCCGCAGGCGCACCCCCGCCCCGCGGGTCACCCGCAGCGCGGGGATCACCCCCGCGACGGCGGCGCCCAGCACGGCCAGCCCGCCCGCGTAGAGCACGGTGGTGGGCGACAGCGTGGCGCCGAGCCAGAAGGGGAGCCGCCCCCCCGCCTCGGCCAGGGCGACGCCCATCCACCAGCGCAGCAGGTACCCCGCGGCGGCGATCCCGACCGCGGCGGCGATCCCGGCGAGCACCAGCGCTTCGGCGAAGAGCTGGCCGACGATGCGGCCGCGGCTCGCTCCCAGCGCGTTCCGCACCACCATCTCGCTCTCGCGCGCCGCCGCCCGCGCGAACATCAGCAGGGCGACGTTGCCGCAGACCAGCACCAGGAGCATCACCAGGAAGACGTTGACCGACACGATCCCCAGCCTGACCTCGGACACGTCCAGGATCGACCGGGCGTAGGGCAGGACGCGGGGCCGCAGGTGCGCGTGCGTGTCCGGGTGGTCGGCGGCGGCGCGTGCCCCGAGCGCGGCCAGCTCGGTCCGGGCGTCGGCGCGCGTGGAGCCGGGGGCCAGCCGGCCGAAGACCCGGATCTCGGGGCCCTCTCGCCGCGCGTGCTCCAGCGGGTCCAGGCGGAGCGGGGTCCAGAGCTCGTGGCTCACCGGGAAGGCGAACCCCGCGGGCATCACCCCGACCACGGTGTGGACCACCGCGCCCAGGCGGACCTCCCGCCCCACGATGCCCGGGTCGCCTCCGAAGCGCGTCCGCCACACGTCGTGCCCGACGACCACCACCGGGGGCGCGTCCGCGCGCTCGTCCGCCTCGGTCAGCGCCCGTCCCAGGAGCGGGGCGACGCCGGCCACCCGGAACCCCGCCGCGCTCATCTCCGCGGTCTCGGCCGGCTCGCCCTGCCCGTCCCCGGCGACCAGGTTGCGCTCCACGGTCCGGAACGCGCCGAGGTCGCGGACCGTGCGGAGCTCCCCGCGCCAGGCGGCGAAGTCGTGCGCCGTGCGCAGCTCCGGCCGGCTCGCCGCGGCGTCCCAGCTCTGGATCCCCACGATGCGGTCGCCGCCCTCCAGCGGCAGCCGGGGGTGCAGCATCTGGGTCAGGAACTCGAAGCCGCCCGCGCCGACCGCGATGGCGAAGGCGATCGCCAGGCCGCCGACCAGGGTCAGCCCGGGGTACCGGACCAGCATCCGGGCGCCCAGCTTGAAGTCCAGCCAGGAGATGCCGGGCTTGATCATCTGTGTTGCGTGGGGTGCGTCGCGGGAGAGGCGCCGGCGCGCGGCCGGCGGGGTGCGGCGGGTGTGCGGAGCATCCCCCGTTCCGCGGGCACGGCCGGGCGCACGTCGTTGCGGGGCATGGAGATGCGCCGCTCCGAGCAGGCGGCGGCCGCGACGGCACTGTCCGGCCGTGGGACGGGCGGTCCCACCGGCGGACAGCGGGACGGGTGCATTCAGGCAGGCCCCAGGGCCCTCACCTGGCTTGCTTGAGGCTCGCCACCCTCTCCCATGAATGGGAGAGGGGCTTGGGGGTTCGGTGCCTGGTCGAGCTTCGGAGCGTTGCGGTCGGGAGCGGGGCGGGTCTCCGGAAGCGCTCCAGCCTTCCACCCCGCCGCCCCCCGGATCGCTTCCTCCGACCCGCCCCACTCCCTCCCTGCGACCCTCCTGCCGGCCGCTCCCGGCTGGGCGCCTGCGTGAGGGATGCGAGCGCGAAGCGGCGAGACCCGCCGGCGGTTTGGCGGGGCTCGCCTCCGTTGGGCAGCGTAGTGTGCTGCCCTACGGAGCCGCAGCCCGACCCGAGCGCCAGCGAGGGGCACGCCCCACCAGCCGTTCCAACCCGCTCAGCCGTCGCCGTCGTCCCCGGCGAGGCGCACCTCCAGGCCGAAGGTGCGGGTGAAGAGCCCCGCCTTCTGCCGCAGCGCCCAGCGCTCCAGCAGCAGGTCGCCGGACGACTGGGCCTCCAGCAGCAGCTCCTTCTTGCGGGCCCGCGCGCGCACCTCCTCCACCGCCTGCAGGTGCTCGCGGTCCAGGGCGTCCGCGATGCGCAGCAGCGCCGCCATTCGGGTCACCCGCTCCCGCTCGCCCGCGTCCAGCCGCGCGAAGGAGTCATGGTCGGGGGTCGGCTCGCCCTTGCGGTGGTAGCGGGCAACGTTGGCCACCATCCAGATCTCTCCCGGGGCGAGGCCGGGGAGCTCGGACTGGGAGACGAGGTAGAGCGAGTGCTTGTGGTGGCGCTTGCGGCTGATGTAGGCGCCCACGTCGTGCAGCACCGCGGCGGCCAGCAGGATGCGGCGGTCCGCGGCGGCCAGGCCGTGCACGTCGCGGAGCTGGTCGAAGAGCGACCCCGCCAGCCGGGCCACGTGCAGCGCGTGCGCCTCGTCGAACAGGTAGCGCCGCCCCAGCGCCACCGCGCCTTCCACCGCGGTGCGCTCGCGCCGGTCCTCCCACTCCTGGTGGGTCGTCAGGTCCTCCACCAGGTCCAGGAGCAGCCCGTCCCGGACCCCCACGCCGGGGACGCGGATCTCGTCCACCCCCGCCAGCTCCGCCACCCGCTCGTAGACCATGGCGGCGGGGAGGATCACGTCGGCGCGGTCGGGGCGCAGCTTCAGCTCCTCCACCCGCTGCCGGTAGGAGAGGCGCGCCAGCATGGCGATGGCGTCGCGCAGCGCGTCCATGCGCAGGGAGCCGGTCCGCCCCCCGCGCGGCGGGACGCCGGCCAGCTTCGCCAGCGCTTCGATGTTCCCCCCCGTGGCGATCACGCCTGCGGGGCGCAGGTGCTGCGCGGCGGCGGGGATCTGCAGGGTGGCCGCGTACTCGCGCAGCAGCCGCTGGAAGCGCCCCGGGTCGTCGCCCGAGCCGGAGAGCACCTCCAGCAGGCGCACGGAGCCCATGGTGTGCGACTCGCTCCAGAGGATCCCCGCGTCGTCCACCAGCGACACCTCCACGCTCCCGCCGCCCAGGTCCACCGTGATCCAGCGGTCGCGACCCAGCTCCACCCGGCTGCGGATGGCCTGGTGCACCAGCCGCGCCTCCTCCCAGCCGGTGATGACCTCCAGCTCCAGCTCCGCCTCCTCGCGCACCCGCCGGGCGAACGCGGCGCCGTTGCGGCTCTCGCGCACGGCGCTGGTGGCGGTGGCGCGGTAGTGCTCGACCCCCAGGGCCTCCATCCGGCCGCGGACGTCGGCCAGCCCCGCAACCGCCGCGTCCATCGCCTCGGGGGCCAGCTTCCCTGTGAGGAAGACGTCGTGGCCGAGCCGCACGGCCATGCGCTCCTCGTCCAGCACCTCGCGCGCGGTGGGCCCGGTGAACTCGGCGGCGACGAAGCGGATGGCGTTGGAGCCCACGTCGATCGCCGCGACGCGGAGCGGGAAGGCGGACGCGGGCTCCGGCGCCGTGTCCCCCTTCGGGCGCGCGGAGGAGCGGGCGGCGGCGCGGAGCTGGCTCATGTCGGGACGGAGCGGTGGCGGGGCGAGCGGGTGGCCGGGTCGGGGAGGGCGGCCCTTTCCCCCGCCTCCGCTTCGCGCTCGACCCCCGCGTCCTCTCCCCGCACCACCTCCATCTCCTCGCGGCTGGCGCGCGCCTGCACCAGCACCTCCAGCTCGCGCTCCCGCAGGTTGAAGGTGTAGCCCGCCCCCACGATCCCCACGCGCAGGTAGCTGAGCGTGAGCGCGGCGCCGGCCATGCACTCGTCGGCGTTGTCGAAGCGGACCCCTCGGCCGTCCACGAAGGTCAGCGAGCCGCGCCCCCGCACCTCGCCCAGGTGTCCCTGGATGACCACCGAGGTGTCCTCGTCGATCCCCACCCCCATCAGCTCGGGGTTCTGGGCGATCACCATGAACAGGCGCTGCAGGCGGCGGCGCTGCGAGAAGTGGGTGTCGATCAGGGCGCGGAAGCCCAGCAGCCCGAACCCGGGCCCCAGGTGGATGTCCTGCATCTGCCCGTACTCGTCCGGCTCGCCGCCGGCCAGGATGGTCTCGGTGAGCGCCGCAGCGCCGGCGCTGGTCCCGCACACGACTGCGCCGCTGGAGTACGCCTCGCGGATGGCGCGGTCCACCCGCGAGCCGCCCAGCGTCGCCACCAGGTGCACCTGGTCTCCGCCGCCCAGGAAGATCCCGTCCGCGCCCCGGATCATCTCCGCGATGCGGGGGTCCTGCGCGCGGTCGCGCCGGTCGATCACCGGGATCTCCACGTTGTGCGCGCCCGCCGCCGCGAACGCGGCCGTCCACTCCCGCGCGGAGCTGGCCGGGTCGGTCGAGGCGGCGGTGATCCCCACGATCTTCCCGCCCCGGCGGGCGTGGC
>DATABU010000548.1:0-2825 GCA_036259415.1 Longimicrobiaceae bacterium | reverse complement strand
CGCCGGGCTGCTGGCGGCGGCCGCCTGCACCCCTGCGCCCGCGCCGCAGACGCCGGCGCCCGCCATCCCCAGCGCGGCGCCCATCGCGGCGGACCCGGTGCTCGCCGGCTTCCCGCTGGAGGAGGCCACCATCGCCGGGCTGCAGGAGGGGATGCGGAGCGGCCGCTACACCGCGCGCTCGCTGGCGGAGGCGTACCTCGCCCGGATCGACGCGCTGGAGGACCGCGGGCCGAACCTGAACGCGATGCTGGACCTCAACCCGGACGCGCTCGCCATCGCGGACAGCCTGGACGCGGAGCGCAGGGCGGGGCGGGTGCGCGGGCCGCTGCACGGGATCCCCATCGTGCTCAAGGACAACGTCGCCACGGCGGACCGCATGACCACCACGGCCGGGTCGCTGGCGCTGGAGGGGGTGGTGGCGCCGCGCGACGCCTTCGTCGCGGAGCGGCTGCGCGAGGCCGGCGCGGTCGTCATCGGCAAGACCAACCTGAGCGAGTGGGCCAACTTTCGCTCCACGCGCTCGTCCAGCGGGTGGAGCGGCCGGGGCGGGCAGGCCCGCAACCCGTACGCGCTGGACCGCTCGCCCTGCGGCTCCAGCTCGGGGACCGGGGTGGCCGTGGCGGCGAACCTGGCGGCGGCGGGGGTGGGGACGGAGACGGACGGCTCCATCGTCTGCCCGGCGGGCGCCAACGGGATCGTCGGCATCAAGCCCACCATGGGGCTGGTGAGCCGCGCCGGGATCATCCCCATCGCCGGGAGCCAGGACATCGCCGGGCCCATGGCGCGCACCGTGGCGGACGCCGCGGTCCTCCTGGGCGCGCTCGCGGGGACGGACCCGCGCGACCCTGCCACCGCGGCGGCGCGGGGGAAGGTGGAGGCGGACTACACCCGCCACCTGGACCCGGGCGGGCTGCGCGGGGCGCGGATCGGCGTGCTGCGCGACCGCTTCACCGGCTACAGCCCCGCGGCCGACCGGCTCTTCGAGCAGGCGGTGGCGGACATGCGGCGCGCGGGCGCCGTGGTCGTGGACTCGGTGCGCATCCCCCACGCCGGCGAGTACGACGCGGCCGAGTTCGAGGTGCTCCTCTACGAGTTCAAGGACGAGCTGAACCGCTACCTGGCCGGCCTGGGGCCGGACGCCCCGGTGAAGTCGCTGGAGGAGGTCATCGCCTTCAACGAGCGCGAGCGCGCCCGCTCCATGCCCTACTTCGGGCAGGAGATCCTGGAGATGGCGCAGGCCAGGGGCGGGCTCGCCGACAGCGCCTACCTGGCCGCCCGGGAGAAGGTGAAGCTCGCGCGCGTGGGGATCGACTCCATCATGCGGCAGCACCGGCTGGACGCGCTGGTGGCCCCCACGGGGAGCCCCGCCTGGCCCATCGACCTGGTCAACGGCGACCACTTCCTGGGCGCCAGCTCGTCTCCCGCCGCGGTGGCCGGCTACCCGAACGTCTCCGTGCCGATGGGCTCGGTGTTCGGCCTGCCGGTGGGCGTCTCGTTCTTCGGCCGCGCCTGGAGCGAGCCCACGCTGATCAGGCTCGCCTACGCCTACGAGCAGGCCACGAAGCACCGGCAGCCGCCCCGCTTCCTCCCCACGGTGGACCTGACGGTGAAGTAGGGCCCCCTCACCCCCCGGCCCCCTCTCCCCGCAAGGGGGAGAGGGGGAGCACACCGCGTCGAAGCCAGCTTCGTCCGCCGCCTCCCGACCCGCGAGCCGGGCCTTCCCCTACTTCCTGCCCGGGCGCCCTCCCCGTACATTCCCGCCCGTCGCGCCCCGCCCCGGCACCCGCCGTGGCCGCGACCGCGCTTTCGCGTCCACGAACTCACGCTCTCTCCGGTAGATACATGCTCGACGCGCTCCTCCGTCCCCGCTCCATCGCCGTGATCGGGGCCAGCCGGACGCCGCACACCATCGGCTACCAGATCCTGGACAACCTGGTGCGCCACGGCTACACCGGCGCCGTCTACCCGGTGAACCCGTCCGCCGGGTCGGTGCACTCCATCCGCGCCTACCCCAGCGTGGAGGCGATCCCCGACCCGGTGGAGCTGGCCGTGGTGGTGGTCCCCAAGCAGCACGTGCAGGCCGTGGCGGAGGCGTGCGGGCGCAAGGGCGTCGGCGCGCTGGTGGTGATCTCCGCCGGGTTCAGGGAGGTGGGAGGGCAGGGGATCGAGCGCGAGCGCGCCCTGCTGGAGACGGTGCGCCGCCACGGGATGCGGCTGGTGGGGCCCAACTGCATGGGCGTGATGAACACCGCCGACGGCGTCTCCATGAACGCCACCTTCGCGCCGACCATGCCGCCCGCGGGACCGGTCGCCTTCCTCAGCCAGTCGGGGGCGATGGGCGTCACCATCCTGGACTACGCGTCGGAGTACGGGATCGGCATCTCGCAGTTCGTCTCGGTGGGGAACAAGCCGGACGTTTCGGGCAACGACCTGATCCAGTACTGGGCGGACGACGAGCGCACCGGCGTCGTGCTGATGTACCTGGAGAACTTCGGCAACCCGCGGCGCTTCACCCAGCTCGCGCGCGAGATCACCCGGCGCAAGCCCATCGTGGCGGTGAAGTCCGGCCGCAGCGGGGCGGGGGCGCGCGCGGCCTCGTCGCACACGGGCGCGCTCGCCGGGACCGACGCCGCCACCGACGCCCTGCTGCGGCAGTGCGGCGTGCTCCGCGCCGACACGGTGGAGGAGATGTTCGACCTGGCGATGGCCTTCTCGCACCAGCCCGTCCCCCGCGGCAACCGCGTCGCCATCGTCACCAACGCCGGCGGGCCGGGGATCATCATCGCCGACGCCTGCGAGGCGCACGGGCTGGAGGTCCCCGAGCT
>DATABU010000547.1:0-6350 GCA_036259415.1 Longimicrobiaceae bacterium | reverse complement strand
CCGACGCGGTCCCCGCCCCGTCCGCGGCCGCCCCGGCCGACCGCTGCCCCCTCTGCGGGGACGCCAACGGCTGCGCCATGGCCGCCCCCGGGGGCGGAGTGGAGGGGTGCTGGTGCTCCGCCTCCCGGCGCGGCCATGGCGCAGGCGTTGGCATCCCCGCAGAGGGGGCAGCGGTCCGCCGGGGCGGCCGCGGACGGGGCGGGGACCGCGTCGGGCGCGCTCATCCGAAGATGTCGTTGCCGAGGCCCAGGCCGCCCCCCCCGCCGTACCCCTTCCCCTTGGGGCGCTCGGGGCGGGCGCGCCCGTAGGCGCCGCTCTCCGCGCGGGAGATGCGGCGGTGCCCGGCGAGCCCCTCCAGGAACAGCTCCGCCGCGGCCACGTCCAGCGCCCGGTCGCCCTGCAGCAGCCCGCCGTCGCGGAGCGCCTGCTCCAGCCCGGGCACGGCGGCGAGCCCCTGCCAGCACGCCTCGGACGAGGCGCCGTCGGAGATCTGCAGCACGCCGCCGCGGTCGAAGTACTCCACCGTCTCGTCCATGGAGTCCGCGTCCCAGTGGCGGTCGAAGACCTCGCGCGAGGCGGCGGCGATCAGGTCGCGGGCGATGGCCTGCGAGCCCTGCAGCTCGCCCTCGTACTCCAGCTCCATCTTCCCGGTGATGGCGGGGACGGCGGCGTACACGTCCGCCACGCGGGGGACCACGCGGCCCTCGTCGGCGCTCAGCGCGCGCCGCTCGGCGTTGGAGACCACGGTCTCCATGACCGAGATGGGGAGCCGCTGCGACACGCCGCTGCGCCGGTCGATTCGCTTGTCGTCGCGCGCCAGGAACGCGACCCGCTCCACCACCTCCTCGATGAAGGGGGGGACCTCCAACGCCATCCCGTCGCGCCGGACCCACGCCTCCTGGCGGGTGATCTCCATCCCCTCCTCGGCAGTGCGCGGGTAGTGCGTCAGGATCTCCGCGCCGATGCGGTCCTTGAGCGGGGTGATGATCTTGCCGCGCGCGGTGTAGTCCTCCGGGTTGGCGCTGAAGACCAGCATCACGTCCAGGGGGAGGCGGACGGGGTACCCCTTGATCTGGATGTCGCCCTCCTGGAGGATGTTGAAGAGCCCCACCTGCACCTTGCCGGACAGGTCGGGGAGCTCGTTCAGCGCGAAGATTCCCCGGTTGGCGCGGGGGAGGAGCCCGAAGTGGATGGTCAGCTCGTCGGAGAGCAGGTGCCCGCCGCGCGCGGCGCGGATGGGGTCCACGTCGCCGATCAGGTCCGCCACCGTCACGTCGGGGGTGGCGAGCTTCTCCACGTAGCGCCGGTCGCGCCCCACCCAGGAGATCGGCGCATCGTCGCCCTGCTCCTCCACCTGCTGCCGCCCGTAGCGGGAGATGGGGGCCAGCGGGTCGTCGTTGATCTCGGATCCGGCCAGCACGGGGATCTCCGGGTCGAGCAGCTCCACCAGCTGCCGGAGGATGCGGCTCTTGGCCTGCCCGCGGAGCCCCAGGAGGATGAAGTTGTGCCGGGCGAGCACCGCGTTCGCCAGGGCGGGGACCACCGTGTCCTCGTAGCCGACGATGCCGGGGAAGAGCGCTTCGCCCGCCCGCAGCTTGGCGAGCAGGTTCTCGCGCATCTCCTCCTTCACGGAGCGCGAGCGGTACCCGGACGCCCGCAGGGCGCCGAGGGTGGCGGGTCGCTGGGTCATGCGGTCACCTTCTGTGGAGTACGGAGCACGGGGCACGGAGGACGGGAGATTCCACGGACCGCGCTCCGTACTGCGTACTACGTACCATCGTTCTTCGGCAGCTCGATGGCGACGCCCCCCGGGTGCCTGCGCATCCGGGGGAGCACGGCCGGTACGGGGGCGTCGCGCAGCGCCTCCCACAGCGCCGGGAGCGTGCGGTGCTCCGCCAGGCGGGCCAGGGTGCGCACGGTGGGGGGGAGCATCTTCATCTCCCCCGCGTGGAAGCGCGCCACCGCGACGGCCGGGGCCATCCAGACGGCGTCCGTCATTTCACGCTCGTGCACGGTGCACTCGGCGCCGGGGGACACGCGCGCGGCGAAGAAGCGGGTGTCGTAGCGGCGCGGCTCGGGCTCCGGCGTGATCCAGTGCGCCAGGTAGACCAGCGCGTCCCCCGCGAGCCGCGCCGCCCGCTCCTCCGCCACCTCGCGGAGCCCCGCCTCCCCCGCCAGCAGCGTACGCCGGGCGGCCTCCAGCGCCTCCGGGGCGGCGCCGTCGGGGCGGGCCAGCAGGATCCCGGTCTCCTCGAACGCCTCGCGCAGCGCGGCGGCCACGTACCCCTGCGCCTCGGCCGGGTCGTCCAGCCCCAGGCGCGCCGCCCACCCGGCGGGATCCGGCCCGTCCAGCCAGGCGGCCAGCGCGGGGTCGCGGTCGCCGGGGTCCACCACGCCCCCGGGGAACACCCAGGCGTCCGCGGCGAAGCCGCTGCGGCGGTGGCGGCGCAGGAGCAGCGCCTCGGGGCCGCCCGCGGCCTCGCGCAGGAGGACCACGGTCGCGGCGGGACGGGGCGGCACCGGCTCCCACCCGCCGGACTCCACCTTCTCCGCGAAGCCCGGGGGCAGGTGCTCCTCCGGGATCAGGAAGGTGTCGGGGTCGCCCGTGGGGCGGCGCGTGGCGGAGGCGGCGGAGCGCTCGTTCGTCATCCCCAACGATAATGCCCCCCGCGAGCGGAGGGCAAATCGCTGCCTGCGGGCGCGGCGGATGAGCGGACGAGGGGGAGCGCAGCTACCGCGGCGTGGAAGCGGGCTCGCGCAGGAGCGCCGCCTGCTCCCGCTCGAAGGCGGCGAAGGCGACCTCCAGCGCATGCTGGAGCGACGCCCTGCGGCTGTCGGCCGTGAAGGCCCGGCAGGAGCACGCCTCCAGCCCGTCCGCGCAGGCGGCCACCGGCTGGAAGCCGCGGGGGTCGCTCCACAGGCTGGCCCCCTCCACGAAGGCGTGCTCCAGGGAGTTGCGGGCCATGGTCTTGAGCTGCACGTAGCCGAGCCCCTGCTCCCGGGCGGCGCGGAGGTACTCCATGGTCATCTCGGAGCGCGAGACCCCCTCGTCGTCGGTGGCGAGGGCCACGGGGACGCCCGCCTCCATGTACGCGGAGAGCGGGTGGTCCGGGCCCCGGACCCCCAGGATCACGTCGTTGCTGGTGAGCGCGATCTCCACCAGGACTCCGCGCTCGGCCATGGTCCTCAGCAGCCCGTGCGCGTCGTCCTCGTGCATCACGTCCACCCCGTGCCCGATGCGCGACGCCCCCGCCACCTCCACCGCCTCGCGGACGTGCGAGCGCAGACCCTCCGGCGGCACCAGCCCCGGCGCCAGCTCCCCGGCGTGCAGGGTGTAGCGCACCCCGGGGTAGAGCCGCCGCAGGTGGGCGATCATGCGCATGTGCAGCGAGTAGTCGCGCATGGAGACCGGCCCGTCCTCGGGCTGCACCAGGTTGAAGCCCACCACCCGCGGGTCGGTGGAGGCCATCTCGAACCCGGCCAGGACCTGCGCGAAGACGCTGGCCGGCGGCCGGCCGCGGGCCACCTGGTAGAGGTAGCGCACCTCCACGTCGCACCCGAGAGCGGCCTGCCGGGTGCCGCAGCGGAGCAGCTCGCGCCGACGGGCCTCGGCCGAGTCCAGCATGCGCGCCGCCGCGGCCAGCGTGTCGCGCAGCCCCGCCGCGAGGAGCCGCTCGCGCAGGCGGCGGAAGTTCGCCTCCTCGCCCTCGCCCCCGCGCCACCCCGCCTGCGCGCCCAGGCCGGACACCCCGCCGCCGTCCGGGGTGAGCATCAGCTCCAGGTAGCTCACCCGCCCGTGCGCAGCGCGCACCGTGGCCTCCGCCAGCATGTCGCCGGTGCGCCCCCGCCCCGCCGCCCCGAACCGTCCGAAGGTGTCGAAGAACCGGTCGTGCCCGTTCTCCCGCGCGGGGTGCCAGTTGCGGGTGGACCAGGCGTCGATGATGTCGTCGCGCAGCCCGGCGTCGCGCAGCGCCTGCGCCGCGGGAGCTCCCCCGGCGGCGGTGTCGCAGGGCGGGGGGGAGAGGCGCATCGCCGGGGGGGTGACGCACAGCCCGGCCTCGGCGGCCCACTGCACGTAGCTCTCGGCGTACACCGCCCCCGAGAGGTGGCTGTGCAGGTCGCCGCCCTTGGGCATGCTGCGCAAAAAGGCCACCAGCTGCGGGGGGCTCTCGCGGAGGGCGTCGAAGCGGCGGGCGGTGCGCTCCTCGTCGGAGCCGGGGGCCTGCGCCAGGGCGCCGGCGGCGCTCGCGGCCAGGAGCAGCGCGGGGAGGGCCAGGCGGCGGAGCGCGGCCGCGCGGAGTGTCTGCATGGGGTCGAACGGGGTCGGCGGGAACGGCGGCGCACGCGGCGGGAGGGCCGGCGGTGGGGGAGAATACGGTGCGGGTGGCGCGGGCCGCAATTCCGGGGGCGCCGGCGCCACACCTGTGGCCCGCGCACGGCGGAGCGACCGCCCGAGCCCGCGGGCCGGGAGCTCCGGACCCGAGGGCGACGGAGCGCGCAACTCCCGCCGGGTGAACGGTCTGGCCCGCGGGCGGGGTGGCGGCGGTCCGGGCGCCGCGGCCTGGTCCGGGTGCTGCATTGGGGCGGAGCCTTTGCGCTGCTCCTGCCCGTCGTCACCCCCTCGCGGAGAGACCCCATGAAGTCCCGCTGGATCCTCGCGCTCGCCTGCGCCGCATGCCTGGCGCCCCCGACCGTCTCCGCGCAGCTCACCTCGTTCGCGAACGTCCGCACCTCGCAGGAGCAGGTGATCTACCGCTCCTTCGTCTCCGGCGGCGTCACCTCCTTCTCCATCTGGATCCGCAACCTCCAGGGGCGCAACCCGGCCAAGTCCGGCCCCGCGGTCAACATCCTCCCGAGCGACCCCGCGAGCCCGTGGTTCCTCTGGGGAGACATGTTCAACCGCGACTACTACAACAACGACCTCCAGGTGGGGACGCGGGGCAAGGTGGGGGTCTGGGGGACGCCGAATCCGCTCTTCGCGCCGGAGTACTACGACGGCGAGGACTACGGACGGTACGGCTTCGGCTTCGAGACGTACTTCGCCAACACGGGGCTGTACGGCTGCGACGTGCCGGCCGGCGCGTACGAGATGCGGGAGGGAGACTTCGTGGACCCGGGCTTCTACCAGACCTGCGCCCGCCTGGGCCAGGGCGGCTGGGTGACGCTGCAGTGGACCAGCCGGGGCGCCTGGACTCTGGACGGGCTGCGCGTGGAGAACGCCTTCGCCTCGCCCGACGCGATGGGCGGGATGGACGCCTTCGCGGCGACCGCCACGCCCGAGCCGGCCAGCATGCTGCTGCTCGGCAGCGGCCTGGCCGGGCTGGCGGGTGTTGCCCGGCGGCGGAAGCGCCGGCGGGAGCAGGAGGAGTAGGGGAGAGCGGGAGGAGGCGCGCGGCTGGGGAGCGGCCCGACCGGCGAGTGCAGGTCGGGAGGACGGTCCGGACCGACTTCGTCCCTCACGCATGGAGGAATCGCCATGAGACACCGATGGACGCTCGCCCTCGCACTGCTGCCCGTCGGCCTCGCCGCCCCGGAGGCCGCCGCGCAGCTCGTCTCCTCGTCGCACGTCCGCACCTCGTGGGAGCAGGTGATCTACCGCTCCTTCGCCTCCGGCGGCGTGACGTCCTTCTCCATCTGGATCCGCAACCTCCAGGGCTCCGATCCGGCGAATCCCGGCGCGCCCCTGAACATCCTGCCGCGGAGCCCCCATCCCGACAACTGGGAGTTCTACGGCGACATGTTCAACCCGGCGGTCTACAACTACGACATTCGCGCGGGCACACGGGGGCAAGTCGGGGTGTTCGGAAGCCCGGAACCCCTCTATGGCCTGGAGCACCTCTCGCCGGACGAGGGAGATCTCAACTACGGGTTCGTGACCGAGACGATCCTCTACAACACGGGGCTGTACGGCTGCGATGTTCCAGCCAGCGCATACGTTCCCGTGTACCCGGACTGGCAGGTTTTCGGTTTCTACCAGACCTGCGCCCGCCTGGGCCAGGACGGCTGGGTGACGCTGAACTGGACGTCGCGGGGGACCTGGACCCTGGAGTCTCTGCGGATCCACGATGCGTTCGCGCCGCCCGGGGAGATCCACGTCAGCACCATCCCCGAGCCCGCCAGCATGGCGCTGCTGGGCACCGGTCTCGCCGGACTGCTGGGGGCGGCGCGGAGGAAGCGTCGGCGGGAGCGGGACGCCGAGGCGTAACGCGCGCCCGGATCAGCGGCCGCCCGGCGCCCCGCTCCCGCCGACGCTTCCTCCGCGCCGCCCCCAGCAGTCCGGCGAGACCGGTGCCCAGCAGCGCCATGCTGGCGGGCCCGGGGAGATCCACGTCAGCACCATCCCCGAGCCC
>DATABU010000546.1:0-14536 GCA_036259415.1 Longimicrobiaceae bacterium | reverse complement strand
TGTACGTGGCCAGGGAGGGGACGGTGGAGCGCCGCCCCGTGGAGACCGGGCTCACCTCCCGGGGAGAGGTGGAGGTGGTCTCCGGGGTGGAGCCCGGGGAGGCGGTGGTGGTGGTGGGGAACAACGCCCGGCGCGACGGGGCGGAGGTGAGGGTGGTGAAGGGGCCGGGCGGAGCACCCGCGGGCCCCGGCAGTCGGGGCGGCCAGGCCCGGGCGGGAGGTGCGCGATGAGCGCCCCCCGCGGCGAGCGGCCGGGCGACGCGCCCCGCCGCCTCGGTCTCCCCAGCCTCTCCATCCGCCGCCCCATCGGGACGGTGATGCTCACCACGGTGGTGCTGGTGCTGGGGGCGTACTTCCTGTCGGGGCTCCCGCTGGACCTGCTCCCCAGCATCACCTACCCGCAGGTGCGCGCCTCGGTCTCCAACCCCGGCGTGGAGCCGGAGGTGATGGAGGAGACGGTGGCCAAGCCGCTGGAGGCGGCGCTCGCCGTCACCGAGGGGGTGACCAAGATCGAGACCGAGGTGCAGGAAGGGCGCGTGGGCGTCAGCCTGCTCTTCGACTACGGCACCGACGTGGACGTGGCGCTCCAGGACGCCGCCAAGAACCTGGAGCGCGCCCGGTCCCGCCTCCCCGAGGAGGCGGACCCGCCCAACATCTTCAAGTTCGACCCCTCGCAGATCCCGGTCTACGAGGTGGCGTTCTCCTCCCCCACGCGCAACCTGATCGACCTGCGCGACTGGGTGGACCAGCGGCTCCGGCCGCAGCTGCTCACCATCGAGGGCGTCGCCTCGGTGGACGTCTCCGGCGGGCTCGTGCGCGAAGTGCAGGTGGTGCTCGACCAGGAGCGCCTGCGCTCCTACGGGCTCACCGTGGCGCAGGTCAACGACGCGCTGCGCTCCACCAACCAGGACGTGGCCGCCGGGCGGGTCTCCTCGCCCGTCTACGAGGTGGTGGGGAAGACGGCCGGCAAGTTCCGCAGCGTGGACGAGATCCGCGGCACCCTGCTGACCCTGGGCGACGGGGCGCGCGTCCCGCTCTCCGAGGTGGCGACGGTGAGCGACACCTCGCGCGAGCAGCGCCTGTTCGCGCGGCTGAACGGCGTGCCCGCGGTGCGCCTCTCGGTGCGCAAGCAGCCGGACGCCAACACCGTGGCGGTGGCCGACGCGGTGGACGAGAAGCTGAAGTCG
Source organism: Longimicrobiaceae bacterium (assembly GCA_036259415.1). Lineage (GTDB taxonomy): Bacteria > Gemmatimonadota > Gemmatimonadetes > Longimicrobiales > Longimicrobiaceae > JAFAYN01. The sequence continues at coordinate 13,350 of DATABU010000546.1, read as the reverse complement.
CTGCAGGGCGGCGCCTTCTTCCCGGGCGACATCGAGTACCGCACGCTGGAGAACCAGGCCGGCTTCATCCGCAACTCCGTCAACTCGGTGCGCGACGCGGCCATCGGCGGGGCGCTGCTGGCCATGCTGGTGGTGTTCCTCTTCCTGGGGTCGCTGCGCAAGACCTTCGTCATCGGGCTGGCGATCCCCATCGCCATCTTCGGCACCTTCCTGATGATGGGGCTGGGGAACCTGACGCTGAACATCATGTCGCTGGGCGGCCTCGCCCTGGGCGTCGGGCTCCTGATCGACAACTCCATCGTGATGCTGGAGAACATCTTCCGGCACACCAAGAAGGCCGACGGCGACGACGTGGAGGAGGCGGCGCACGAGGGCGCCGCCGAGGTACAGAGCGCCGTGGTGGCCTCGACCACCACCAACCTGGCCGCGGTCGTCCCCTTCCTTCTCATCAGCGGCCTCACCGCGCTCCTCTTCCGGGAGCTGATCCTCACCATCTCCTTCGCCATCCTGGCGTCGCTGGTGGTGGCGCTCACGCTGGTGCCGATGATGTCGGCGCAGTTCGGCAAGGTGCGCTTCACCAGCGGGCTGTCGAAGTCCCGCCTGATCCGGGGCTTCGACCGGGGGGTGGGCCGCATGCGCGAGGGCTACCGGCGCGTCGCCCCGCGGGTGCTCCGCTGGCGCTGGGCGGTCCTGGGTGGCGCGGTGGCCGCGTTCTTCGCGGTGCTCCCGCTCACCCGCGGGCTGGGGAACGAGTTCCTCCCGCAGGTGGACGACGGCGGGGTGAGCGTGATGATCTCCCTGCCGCCGGGCTCGACGCCGTGGGAGACCAACCGCATCGCCCTGGAGATCGAAGGGATGGTGCGGGAGATGCCGCACGTCCAGCACGTCTTCGCCTCGGCGGGCGGGATGTTCTTCGGCTCCTCGACGGTGGAGCTGGGCGGGCGCGGCTCGCTGGGGATCCGCCTCTCCTCCCCCTCGGAGCGGGAGATGAGCGCGGACCAGTGGGTGCAGCAGCTCCAGCAGCGGATCAACGAGCGCGGGTACGCCGGCGCCCGCATCTTCGTGCGCCCGCCGCGCATCCGCGGGCTGCGCACCAACACCAGCGGCGAGGCGGTGGCCGTCACCATCCAGGGCGACGACCTGAACGAGCTGCAGGCCGTGGCCGACGAGGTCATGGCGCGCATCCGCGACGTGCCGGGGCTGGAGGGGGTGCAGCCCTCCACCGAGGAGGCCAGCCCGCAGATCGCGGTGGAGCTGGACCGCGAGCGGGCGGCGTACCTGGGGCTGGACGTGGCCCAGGTGGGGCAGGCGCTCCGCACGGCGCTGGACGGCACCATCGCCACCCGCTACACCGAGGGGAACCGGGAGTACGACGTGCGGGTGATGTTCCCGCGCGAGCGCTTCACCTCGCCGGAGGACCTGGAGTCGGTGGCGCTCTTCCCCGGCGGGGCCGCCGGCGGCGCCCCGGTCTACCTGCGCGACGTGGCGACGGTGCGCCCGGCGCTGGGCCCGACCACCATCCTGCGCGAGAACCAGAACCGGGTGCTGCGCATCACCGGCGACGTCATCACCGACGTCGCCACGGTGGGCGAGGTGATGGACGAGATCCGCGACCGGCTGGCGGACATGCGCCTCCCGGACGGGTACGGGATCATCTACGGCGGCGAGGAGGAGGCCATCCATGAGAACTCGCGCCAGCTCACCGTGGTGATGCTGCTGGCGGTGTTCCTGGTGTTCGTGGTGATGGCGGTGCAGTACGAGTCGCTCATCAACCCGCTGGTGATCCTGCTGGCGATCCCGCTCTCGCTGGTGGGCGTGGGGCTGGCGCTGCGCATCACCGAGACGCCGCTGGGCGCCCCGGTGCTGCTGGGGGTGATCCTGCTGGCGGGGATCGTGGTGAACAACGCCATCCTGCTGGTGGAGTACATCGAGGAGTTCCGGCGGGTGCCCGGGACCTCCATGTACCAGGCCGCGGTGGACGCGGGGGCGGTGCGCCTGCGCCCCATCCTGATGACCACGCTCACCACGCTCTTCGGGATGATCCCGCTGGCGCTGGGGATCGGCGAGGGGTCGGAGCTGATGCAGCCGCTGGCGATCGCCATGATCGGCGGGCTCAGCCTGTCCACGCTGCTGACGCTGTTCGTGGTGCCCAGCGCCTACGTGACCTTCAACACCCTGGGCGACCGCCTGAAGGGGTGGCTCACCGGCAGCGAGCCGGAGGACGCGGGGATCCCCGAGCCCGAGGCGGCGCCGCGGCCGGAACGGGACGTGCGTCCGCGGGGCGAGCCGGTACCGGTGGCGGGGGACTGAGCCGGGGCGGATTCGAGAGCCTGTTCCGGGAGCCGTCCCCCGCCGGGGACGGCTCCCCCTTTTTCAACCGGAGGAGAGGACGACGATGAACCCATTCTTCATGCACCGCTTCGAGGAGGCCACGCTGGCGCTGCTGCGCGTCATGGCGGGGCTCCTGTTCATGCAGCACGGCGCGCAGAAGCTGTTCGGCGCGCTGGGGGGGTTTGGAGGGCAGCCGGGCGCGACGGCGCCGCTGATGTCGCAGATGGGGCTGGCCGGGGTGCTGGAGTTCTTCGGCGGGCTGCTGGTGGCCTTCGGCCTGTTCACCCGCCCCGTGGCCTTCGTCCTGGCGGGGCAGATGGCTGTGGCGTACTTCACGGCTCACCTGCCGCAGGGGTTCTGGCCCATCCTGAACGGCGGCGAGCTGGCGGCGCTCTTCTGCTGCGTCTTCCTGTACTTCTCCGCGCGGGGCGGGGGGCGATACAGCCTGGACGGGATGATCGGGCGCGGGCGGCCGGACGAGGCGCGCGACCGGGCTGTCTGATGCGGTGAGCCGGTTCGAGCTGCTTTGGGACTGCTCCGGCAGCAGGTGCTGGACGGCGCCGCGGTGCTGTACGCGGCCTGAAGACGTGCGGAAGATCGAGAGCCCCGCCGCGGCGTATGCCACGGCGGGGCTCGTCGCAGAAACCGGGTGCCGCTATTCTTCCGCAGGGCGGATCGATCCTCTCCCGAATCGCGGAACAGGCATGTCACCACACATCGACATCCCCCACGAGCGCATACGCGACTTCTGCCGGCGTCACGGAATCCGGCGGCTGGCGCTCTTCGGCTCCGTGCTGCGCGACGACTTCCGCCCCGACAGCGACGTGGACATCCTGGTGGAGTTCGAGCCCGGCGTCACCGTGGGCTTCCTCTCGCTCGCCGCGATGGAGCTGGAACTCGGCGAGATGCTGGGCCGCAAGGTGGACCTGCGCACCCCTGCCGAGCTGAGCCGCTATTTCCGGCAGCAGGTGCTGGACGGTGCGGCGGTGCTGTATGCGGCCTGAAGACCGGGCTCGGCTGCTCCACATGCGCGATGCGGCGCGTGAAGCCATGGGTTTCGCAGCGGGGCGCACGCGCGAGGATTTGGATACCGACCGGCAGCTCCTCCTCTCCATCGTGAAGGACGTCGAGATCGTGGGCGAAGCCGCCGGCCGGGTGAGCGCAGAACTCCGCGCCAGCCATCCCGAATTGCCCTGGGCGGCCGTCGTCGCAATGCGAAACCGGCTGATCCACGCGTACTTCGATATCGACCACGACATCGTGTGGGATACGGTCACCGCTGACCTGCCACCCCTTCTCGCTGCGGTCGAGTCCATCCTCGCGGGCGGGAAATCATGAGACCGCACCGCCGGTGAACGCTCGGGGAGTCGAAGCGCAGAGCCCCGTCGCGGCGTATGCCACGGCGGGGCTCTGCGTTCTACCGGATGGAGATGAGGGGAATCGAACCCCTGACCTCTGCAGTGCGATTGCAGCGCTCTCCCATCTGAGCTACATCCCCGGCGCCAGTGGTCGATCAGGGACTCGAACCCCGGACCTCTCGCATGTGAGGCGAGCGCTCTAACCAGCTGAGCTAATCGACCGTTCCGCCGCGCGTTGCGGACGAGCAATCTAACCTCCTCCCGGGCAAAGCTCAAGCCTCGCGGGCGCCCGGCCGGTGTCGTTCTCGCGGGGCGGGCGGCGCGTGGAGGCCGTCCTGCTCAGCGGGATCCAGGCGTCGGGGAAGACCACCTTCCACAGGGACCGCTTCTTCGACACGCACGTGCGCATCGGCCGCGCGGCGTTGCGCCGCGGCCCCCCGGGGCCGATCTTTCCCGCCCGACGCGCCGCTCCCGGTGACTCCCGCACCCGCCGCATGCACCCAGACGCCGCCCCGCGCCGCTCCCGCACCGTCCTGGCCTGGCTCCTCGCGACGCAGTCGCTCTCGCTGGTGTCGCTGATCGCCTGGGCGGCCTCGCTGGGGAGCTCGCTCATGGCGGTCGTCCCGCCGGACGCCGCGGCGAACAAGGCCGCCTGGGTGTTCGTCGCCATCGTGTGGAGCTACCCGCTCCTCCCGGTGGGGTGCTCCGTGGCGGCGTGGGGCGCCTTCGTCCGGGGGCGGCGCCGGCGCGCGGCGGTCCTCAGCGCCGTCCCGGTCGTCCCCGCGCTCCCGCTCCTGCTCTACCTGTTCTGGGCCGCCACGCCCGCGTAGACTGGAGCGACCCCGGAACCCCGGCCCATGGACGCCACCACGCAGGCCAGCAGCGGCTTCTCGCCCTACATCTCCTTCACCCGGGAGGAGTGGTCGGCGCTGCGCGGCAACACGCCGCTCACCCTCGCCGAGGAGGACCTCGCCGAGCTGCGCAGCGCCGACGAGTACGTCTCCATGGGCGAGGTGGCCGACATCTACCTCCCCCTCTCGCGGCTCCTCAACCTGTACGTGGCCGCGGCGCAGCAGCTCCACCGCGTCACCGACACCTTCCTGGCGCACCCGGCGGCCAAGGTGCCGTACGTGATCGCGGTGGCGGGGAGCGTGGCCGGGGGGAAGAGCACCACCTCGCGCGTGCTGCAGGCGCTCCTGGCGCGCTGGCCCGACCACCCCCGGGTGGACCTGGTCACCACCGACGGCTTCCTCTACCCCAACCGGGTGCTGGAGGCGCGGGGGATCATGCACCGCAAGGGCTTCCCCGAGAGCTACGACGTCCGGCGGCTGGTCCGCTTCCTGGCCGACGTGAAGTCCGGGCGCGGCGAGGTGCGCGCCCCCGTGTACTCGCACCTGGTCTACGACATCGTTCCCGCGGCGGAGCTCGCGGTGCGCCAGCCGGACATCCTGATCCTGGAGGGGCTGAACGTGCTCCAGGCCGGCGGGGGCGACGGGCGGCCGCCGCGCGTCTTCGTCTCCGACTTCATCGACTTCTCGCTCTACATCGACGCCGCCGAGCAGCACCTGGAGTGGTGGTTCCTCCAGCGCTTCCAGCGCCTGCGCGAGACCGCCTTCCGCGACCCGGAGTCGTACTTCCACCGCTACGCCGCCCTCCCCGACGACGAGGCCACCGCCTTCGCGCGGCACGTCTGGGCCAGCATCAACGCGGTGAACCTGCGCGAGAACGTCCTCCCCACCCGCGACCGCGCCACGCTGGTGCTGGAGAAGGGGGAGGACCACCGGGTGGAGCGGGTGCGGCTGAGGAAGCTGTGAGGGCGCGCGATGGGTGAGATCCGGCTGACCCGGGACGGGGCGCGGGCGCTGGCGCTGGCGGCGCAGGGGCTCGACGCGCGGCCGCGGAAGCGGGCGACGAAGGCCGACGTGCTGGCGGCGATCCGGCGCATGGGGGCGCTGCAGATCGACACCATCCACGTGGTGGCGCGCAGCCCCTACCTGGTGCTCTGGAGCCGGCTGGGTCCCTACGACCCGCGCTGGCTGGACGAGCTGCTGGCCGAGGGCGCGCTCTTCGAGTACTGGGCGCACGAGGCGTGCTTCCTGCCGACGGAGCGCTTCCCCCTCTTCCGGCACCGCATGCTGGACGTGCGGTCGATGAAGTGGAAGTACTCCCAGGCAGCCATGGAGCGGCGCGACGAGGTGGAGCGGCTGCTGGGGACCATCCGCGAGCGGGGCCCGGTGCGCTCCGCCGACTTCGAGCGGACGGACGGGAAGGGCGGCGGGTGGTGGGAGTGGAAGCCGGAGAAGCGGCTGCTGGAGTCGCTCTTCACCGCGGGGGAGCTGATGATCGCGCGGCGGGAGCGCTTCCAGCGCGTCTACGACCTGCGCGAGCGGGTGCTCCCCGGCTGGGACGACGCGCGGCTCCCGCCCCGCGAGGCGGCGGACCGGGCGCTGGTGCTGGACGCGGTGCGGGCGCTGGGCGTGGCGAAGGCGCGCTGGGTCGCCGACTACTTCCGCATGCCGAAGCGGGGGACCCCAGCCCTCCCGGCGCGGCTGGCGGAGGAGGGCGCGCTGCTGCGGGTGCGGGTGGAGGGGTGGAGCGAGCCGGGGTACGTGCACCCCGACCACCGCGGGACCGCGGAGCGCGCCGCCGCGGGCGAGCTCCGGCCCCGCCGGACCACGCTGCTCTCCCCCTTCGACCCGCTGGTGTGGGACCGGGGGCGCGCGAGCGACCTCTGGGGGTTCGACTACCGGCTGGAGTGCTACACCCCCGCCCCGAAGCGGCGCTGGGGGTACTTCGTGCTCCCCGTGCTGCGCCGGGGCGAGCTGGTGGCGCGGCTGGATCCCAAGGCGCACCGCCGCGAGGGGGTGTTCGAGGTGCGGAGCCTGTACCTGGAGCCCGGGGTGCGCGCGACCGCCGCCCTGGTGGACGACCTGGCCCGCGCCCTGCGAGAGTGCGCCGCCTGGCACGAGACGCCCGAGGTGGCGGTGCGCGCCTCCGACCCGCCGGAGCTGGCCGCGCGCCTCCGCGGGGCCCTGGCCGCCTGACCGGCAGCAGAACATGGCAGAGACCGATCCCGTCCAGCTCGCCCAGCGCGTCGCCGAGGCCGTGCGGCGCGCCTGCGTCCAGGCGGCGCGGGACGGCTACGAGCAGGCGGCCATCTCGGGGCTGTGCGCGGAGGGCGCCGCGGAGGCTGCCGTGGACGCCGTCCGCATGCTGGACGTGGCCGCCCTGGCCCGGGCGGAGGCGGGGGACGCGGAGGCGGGCGCGGACGCGGAGCGGGCCAGCCTCCGGGACGCGGAGCGCACCGCCCGCGCAGAGGCGGAGCGCGCCGGCCGCGCCAAGTCCGACTTCCTGGCCGTGATGTCGCACGAGCTGCGCACGCCGCTGACCGCCATCATGGGGTACGCGGAGCTGCTGCAGATGGGGGTGCCCGACCCGCTCACCGACGGCGCGCGCGGGCAGGTGGAGCGAATCGACCAGGCGGCGCGGCACCTGCTGGCGCTGATCGAGGAGATCCTCGCCTTCTCGCGCATGGAGGCGGGCCGGGAGGAGGCGGAGCCCGTGCGCGCGGACCTGGCGGAGGTGGCCCGCGAGGCCGCCGTGTTCGTGCACCCGCTAGCCCACCGCAAGGGGCTGTCGCTGCGGGTCCGCGGGCCGGACCTCCCGCTCCACGCCGCCACGGACCGCGGCAAGCTCCGCCAGGTGCTGGTGAACCTGCTCTTCAACGCCATCAAGTTCACCCCCCAGGGCGAGGTGGCGCTGGAGGTGGAGACCGCGGGCGGGACCGCCCTCCTGCACGTGCGCGACACCGGCGTCGGGATCGCCCCCGAGCACCTGGAGCGCATCTGGGAGCCCTTCTGGCAGGTGCAGGCCGTGGACACCCGCGAGGTGGGCGGGACGGGGCTGGGCCTCCCCCTCTCGCGCCGCATCGCCCGGCTGCTGGGCGGCGAGATCGCGGTGGAGAGCACCCCCGGGCGCGGCTCCACCTTCACGGTGCGGCTGCCGCTGGACGGCCCGCCGACGGACCGCTCCGCTCCCGTGTAGGGAGGGGGCGACGCACACTTCGGGAGGGAGATGCGCGACGGAAACGGATCGTGGGGCGCGGGGGAGGCGGGGACGCTCCGCCGCCTCCTGCTGGCGCTGCTGCTGCTCGGTATCGCCGGGCTGGCCGCCGAGCTGGTGCTGCTGGAGCACACCGAGTCGCTCTGGCAGTGGGTGCCGCTCGCGGCGCTCGGGGCGGCGCTCGCCTGCGCGCTGGCGGTCGCGCTGAGGCCGTCGGCGCGCACCGTGCGCGCCCTGCAGGCGGTGATGGCGGTGTGCGTCGCCGCCGGCGCGCTCGGCTTCTGGCTGCACCTCCGCGGCAACCTGGAGTGGGAGCTGGAGTCCGACCCCTCGCTGGGCGGCTGGCCCCTGCTCCGGGCGGCGCTGTACGGCGCCACCCCCGCGCTCGCCCCCGGCGCCCTGGCGCAGCTCGGGCTGCTGGGGCTGGCGCTCACCCACGGGCACCCGGCGCTGCGCCGGGATCCACCACGCAAGGAGAGACCATGAACCGCAACCACTTCCCCGCGCTCCTCGGCACCGCGCTGCTCGCCACCCTCGCCGCCTGCCAGCCCGAGGCGGAGCAGGCCCCGCCGGCCGAGGAGGCGCCCGCCGCGACCGTGTCGCCCGCATCCCCCGAGGCAGCCGCGGCGCCGGCGGCCCAGGCAGGCGGCCTGCTGGACCCCGAACAGGCCACGCGCGAGGAGCTGCTGGCGATCCCCGGCTTCGACGCCGCGCTCGCCGACTCCCTGATCGCGGGGCGCCCCTACGCCGACATGACCGAGGTGGACCAGGTCCTGGGCGGCCGCCTGAGCGAGCCGCAGCGCGACAGCGTCTACACCCGGCTGTGGAAGCCGCTGGACCTGAACAACGCCTCGGCGCAGGAGATCCTGCTGATCCCGGGCGTGGGCGGGCGGATGCAGCACGAGTTCGAGGAGTACCGCCCCTACCGGAACATCGAGCAGTTCCGGCGCGAGATCGGCAAGTACGTGGACGGGGCGGAGGTCGCCCGTCTGGAGCGGTACGTCACCATCCGCTGAGAGGGAGCGCTCCGACGATGAGCACACCCGCCACGGGAGTCCGGCCCGACGGTGTCGGCCAGGTCGCGGTCAACGTGCGGGAGATCCCGCGCGCCGTGGCCTTCTACCGCGACACGCTGGGGCTCCCCTTCCTGTTCGAGGTCCCGGGAGCCGCCTTCTTCGACTGCGGCGGGCTGCGGCTGATGCTCACCGTACCCGAGCGTCCGGAATACGACCATCCCGCCTCGCTCCTCTACTACCGCGTGGCCGACCTCCACGCGGCGTTCGCCGCGCTCGTCGCCGCGGGGGTGCGAGTGGACGGCGAGCCGCACCGCATCGCCCAAATGCCGGACCACGACCTGTGGATGGCCTTTCTCCGCGACAGCGAGGACAACCCGTTCGCGCTGATGGCGGAGATGCCGCCCGCGGGCTGACCGTGCTGGAGCCCGTGGTCCTGGCCGGGCGCCACGTGCGCCTGGAGCCGCTCGCGCCGGAGCACGTCCCCGCGCTCTGCGAGGCGGGGCTGGACCCGGAGCTGTGGCGCTGGACGCTCTCCGCCGTCCGCACCCCGGAGGAGATGCGCGCCTACGTGGAGGCCGCCCTGCGCGAGCGCGACGCGGGGCGGGCTCTCCCCTTCGCCACCGTGGAGGCGGCGGGCGGGCGGGTGGTGGGGAGCACCCGCATCGCCGGCCTCTCCGCCGCCGACCGCCGGGTGGAGGTCGGCTGGAGCTGGGTGGGACGCCCCTGGCAGCGGACCCCCGCCAACACGGAGGCCAAGTACCTGATGCTCCGCCACGCCTTCGAGACGCTGGGAATGGCGCGGGTGGAGCTGAAGACGGACGCGCTGAACCAGCGCTCCCGCGCCGCGATCCTGCGGCTGGGCGCGCGCGAGGAGGGGACGCTGCGCCGGCACATGCGCTCTCAGGACGGGCGGATGCGCGACACCGTGTACTTCAGCATCCTGGACGACGAGTGGCCGGAGGTGCGGGCGCGGCTGGAGGAGATGCTGGCCCGGCCCTGGAGCGGGCGCTAGCTTCAGCGGCTCACCCGCACCCCGACGCCCATGCCGATGCGCCGCCTGCTCCTCCCCCTCCTCCTGCTCGCGGGGTGCGCCCCCGCCGCGCGCACCGCCCCCGCCCCGGCGCCCTCGCGGCTCGCGGTGGCGCTGGACTCCGTCTTCGCCGACACCGCCTTCCGCCGCGCCACCTGGGGAGTGCTGGTGCGCTCGCCCCGGACCGGGGCGACGCTGTACCGCCGCAACGCGGAGCGGATGCTGGTCCCCGCCTCCAACATGAAGGTGGTGACGGGCGCGGCGGCGCTGGAGGCGCTGGGGCCCAACTGGCGCTTCCGCACCACGGTGGCGGCCGGCGGCCCGGTGGAGGGCGGCACCCTGCGCGGGGACCTGGTGGTGCGGGGGAGCGGCGACCCCACGGTGGGCGCGCGCTTCGGCGGCGGGGACGCGCGCGCCGTGTTCCGCGCCTGGGCGGACTCGCTGCGCGCCCGGGGGATCACCCGGGTGGCCGGGCGGGTGGTGGGGAACGACGACGCCCTGGACGACGTGCCGCTGGGGCGGGGCTGGGCCTGGGACGACCTCGACGCCGGCTACTCGGCGGAGGTGGGCGCGCTGCAGCTCAACGAGGGGGTGGTGGGGGTGCGGGTGACGCCGGGCCCGCGCGCCGGCGACACCGCGCGGGTGGCGCTCTCCCCGCCCACGGCCTACGTCCCGGTGGACGTGCGCGTGGTGACCACCCCCGCCGGCACCCCGCCGAACGTGCAGGCCGCCCGCGCGCCGGCCGGCCCCGGCATCGTGGTCTCGGGGGTGGTGCCGCTGGACACCACCGCGGTGAGCGAGGAGGTGGCGGTGCGCGACAACACGCTCTACTTCGCCACGGTGCTGCGGGAGACCCTGCGCGAGCGGGGCATCGAGGTGGAGGGCCCGGCCGTGGACGCGGACTCGCTCCCGATGGCGGAGCGCGGCGTGGGGGCCGTGCCGATCTTCGTGCACGCCTCTCCGCCCATGCGGGAGGTGCTCCCCGCCTTCATGAAGCCCAGCCAGAACCAGTACGGCGAGCTGCTGCTGAAGACGCTGGGGCGGGAGCTGCGCGGGGAGGGGAGCGCCCGGGCGGGCAGCGCGGCCGTCGACAGCCTGGTGCGCACCTGGGGGCTGGACCCCGGCGCGCTCGCCCAGGCCGACGGCTCCGGCCTGTCGCGCTACAACCTGGTGGCGCCGGAGCTGCTCGCCGGGATCCTGGAGCACATGCTGCGCAGCCCGTACGGCGCCGTCTGGCGCGAGTCCCTCCCGCTGGCGGGCGCGGACGGCACCCTGGCCGGCCGCCTGCGCGGCACCCCGCTGGAGGGCCGGGTGCAGGCCAAGACCGGCACCCTCACCGGCGTCCGCGCCCTCTCGGGCTACGTCCCCGGGCCGGACGGGGAGCCGCTGGTCTTCTCCATCCTCCTCAACCACCACACCCGCTCCGCCCGCGAGGCCGACCGCGTGATCGACGCCGCCCTGCTGCGCATCTCCCGCGCCCGGTAGCGGGGTGGGAAAATCCGAGCCCACGCGGGACCCGCGTGGGTCACGCCCACCCCATGCAGTTGCCGTTCAGAGCGGCTCCTCCGGCCCCCCGGAAGACGTCATGACGCGCTCCTCCAGCCGCTGCAATCGCCCGTTCAGCCTCCCCACCAGGATGCGCGTGGCGCGCAGGTCGTGGTTGGACTCGATCAGCATCAGCGCCAGGTCGGCCGCGCCCCAGAGGAGCCCGGCGAACACGATCAGGCGCGTGGCCTCCACCAGCAGGAGCGGGATGGCGTCGCTCCCCTGGCGGACCAGGTTGATGACGATCTCCCCCACCAGCAGCAGGAGCAGCAGGATGGAGAGCAGCTTGAAGAGCCGGGCGATGTAGCGGAGCCCGGCGTGCGGCTCCAGGTCCTCGTCGCGGACCATCATGGGCGCCGGCGTGTCGTCGCGCGGCCCCTCGGTGCGGCGGTCGCCCCCGGGCGGGGGGTGGTGGTCGTGTGCGTGCTCGCGTGCGTCTGCCAAGGTGCGCTCCTCGTGATGGCGGGTGGGGTCACCAGCGCGCGCGGTTCCCCCGGGTGTCGATGTGGACCATCCCCCGGTGCCCGCCGGTGGGCGGGTAGTAGTGCATCCCCCCCACCAGCTCGGGGTGCTCGGCCTCCACCCGGTCCACGGCGCGCCCGATGACCCGCGCGTCGGCCAGGTTGATGCGGCCGTCCCCGTTCAGGTCGTCCATGAGCCCGTTGCGGTCGTTGTCCACCGCGATGTCCATGGCGTCGCCGTACATGTGGCGCGACAGGGCGCCCCGCCCCGCGGTGGTCCCCCCGTTGGCGTTGTACCAGGGGCTGCGGAAGCCGCTCACCGCGAACAGGTTGTCCACGCGGTGGCCCATGGACTCCAGCTCCTGCACCACCAGCTCGATCTTGTCCAGGAGCTGCGGGTCCGCCACCACGTACTTGGGCCAGACGTCGTCCTGGAGCTTGGTGATGAAGTCCTTGAGCTGGATGTGCTCGCTCAGGAACATCTCCTTGTTCTCGGGGGTGACCTCGATCATCCCCGGCGGCGTGGCGTAGATGGGGTTGTCGGGGCAGTCCCCGGTCTCGCACGGCCAGCTGCCGATGCGGTATCGCCCGATGCGCCCGTTCCGCTTCAGCGACATGGGGACCATGCGGATCACCGAGAAGCCGGGCACCTCGGCCCGCAGCTTCCCGGAGCGCAGCACCACCTCCCACACCCCGGCCCCGCCGCTGCTCCCGGTGAGCCGGTCGCCCACGGCGAAGCTCAGCTGCCCGGTGGACGGCGAGGGGAGCTTCGGCGCCTCCTCGGGCGCCAGGATCTGCACGTAGACGCTGCCGCTCTTCCCCCGTACATCGGCCGGGAGCGTGGCGGCGTACTCGCGCGCGGTGCTCTCCAGCATGGCTGCGGTGAGGGTGGGGGCGACGGGGTCGCCGCCCCGCCGGAACGGGTTGCTGGTGATGCGCTCGCCCACGGTGGGCGGGGCGTTGGGGTCGCCGAGCTGCGAGGGACGCAGCGGCCCGAAGATGGGCGTCAGCGTGGCCGTGGGGTCGGTGGGGGCCGGCTGCGTGATGCGCAGCCCGACGGTGTACCCCCACCCCAGCACGAACAGCGCGAGCAGGAAGAGCGCGACGCGGTTGAACCAGCGCTCCTGGCCCGGCGTCAGCCCGGAGCGCTCCCAGCGCGAAGCGGGCTCGCGCACCAGCGGGAAGAGCGAGTGCTCGTGTGCTTGTTCCATGGCGCCGAGCCCCTTCATCATCCGTGCCGCCGGGGGTCCTGGTTGCGGGACGGCGTTGAACGGCTCCTGAACGGCTTGGTTCGGGCGTGCCCCTCGCTGGCGCTCGGGTCGGGCTGCGGCTCCGTAGGGCAGCACACGACGCTGCCCAACGGAGGCGAGCCCCGCCAAACTACCGGCGGGTCTCGCCGCTTCGCGCTCGCATCCCTCACGCAGGCTCCCAGCCCGGGGCGCGACGAAAAACCCTCTCCCGGGGTCGGTAGAGGGTGGTGGTGGGGCGGCGGCGGCGGGCTAGCGGTCGTCGTCCAGCTCCCGCAGTGCCCGCGGCGGCCCCAGCAC
>DATABU010000545.1:0-1661 GCA_036259415.1 Longimicrobiaceae bacterium | reverse complement strand
CCCGCGGGCGGGTCGAGGGGCGGGAGCGCCGCCAGGTCGCGGGTGAGGGCGCGCATCCCGTCGAGCTCGCGCCGGCACGCCAGGCAGTCGCGCAGGTGCGCCGCCTCGTGGGCCTCGGGCGCCTCGTCGGCCAGCCGGGCCAGGGCTTCGAGCGTCAGGTGCTGCATGCTTCCACTCCTTCCGTCGTCTCGGGCGCGGGCTCGGGGCTCAGCATCCGCCGCATCTTCGCCCGCGCCTTGAAGAGCTGGCTCTTGCAGGTGCCGGGGTTGACGCCCAGCATCTCGCCGATCTCCTCGTGCGTGTACCCCTCCACGTCGTGGAGGACCAGCACCCGCCGCATCCCCTCGGGGAGCCGCGCCATCGCCGCCTCCAGCTTCATCCTGAGCAGCGCGTTCTCGCCCGTGGGGCGCACCGCGAAGCGGTCGTCGATCGGCGTCTCGCGCCCGGCCCGCCGCACGCGCGAGCGGCGCCCGTGGAGGGCGCTGTTGACGGCGATGCGGTGGAGCCAGGTGGAGAACTGCGAGTCGCCGCGGAAGGTGGGGAGCGCCCGGATGGCCCGCACCCACGCCTCCTGCGCCCAGTCCTCGGCCAGCGCGTCTTCGCCCGCCAGCCGCCGGACGACCGCGAACACGCGCCGCGCGTGGCGCTCGTAGAGCGCCCTCACGGCACCGCCGTCTCCCTCCCTGGCCTTGTGGACGAGCTCGTTGTCCTCCATACGTCCTTCGACTGGGTTCCGGCGAAGTCAGACCCCACGGCGGGGGGAAGGGTTGCCCGCGCTCGTGGAAAATCGCGGGCGGCCGGGGGGGCGAAAAGGGGAACTTGTTGGGCCGAAAGCTTTTATATCGACCGGCCGAACGCCGTCCGGGAGCGTCGCACCGGATCGGACGGGAACGGGGGTCCCAACGTTTGGACGGGAGTGGCGGTAGAAGGTGGGCAGACGGCCGCGAGACGAGCCGCCGGCCGAGGCCTCACCGAATCCGATCCACCGAAACACCGAAGCGGGAGACAGAAGATGAAGATCGTGCGTGCGTATACACTTTCGCTCGCCCTGGCGCTGGCCGCCACCCCCGCGCTGGCGCAGCAGACGCCCGGGCAGCGCCCCGAGCGCCCCCGCGCCGAGCAGCGGATGCGCCACCACGGCGAGCGCGACGGGCTGCAGTGGCTGCTGCGGGCCCGGCAGCAGCTGAGCCTGACCGACCAGCAGGTGCTGCGGCTGCAGGAGATCGCCTCCCGGCTGGAGGCGCGCAACCAGCCGCTGCGCGAGCGGCTGCGGCAGGAGCGCGAGCGCTTCGCGGCCGAGCGGCGCCAGCAGATGGAGCGCCTGACCCCCGAGCAGCGGCGCGACACCCTCCGCGCGCTCCGCGGCCAGCGGCGCCACCGCGAGGTCCCCGCGGCGATGCGCCCGGTGATGGAGGAGATCCGCACCAACCTCCGGCAGGCGCGCGAGGAGGCGGGGCGGGTGCTGACGCCCGAGCAGAAGGAGCGGGCCCGGCAGCTGATGCAGGAGCACCGCCGCGAGCGTCGCGGTGAGCGCGGCCTTCGCGGCGGCCACGGCCGCCGGGGTGAGCGCCGGGACACGACCCGCGCGTGAGCGCCGGCGCTCCGCTGGCCGCGGCGCCCCCCTTCCGGGCCGGGGCGGCGTCCGTGGGCGCCGCCCCGGA
>DATABU010000544.1:0-3053 GCA_036259415.1 Longimicrobiaceae bacterium | reverse complement strand
GGGCGCGGACCCCGCCGGCCTCCCCTCCACCCCCGCCGCCAGCGCGGCCGCAGCCCAGAGCCGCGAGGCGGAGGCGCCCCCCGCGGGCGGCGGACCCGGGGAGCCCGCCCGCTACCCGGGCGAGGGGACGGACTACCTGATCGCGCCGCGGGCGTACCGGGCGGTGGGGGCGCAGCCGTACGAGCGCCGCCCCGGCGACCCGGTCTACCGCCCGCTGCGCATCTTCACCCTGGACCCCGCCGCCTCGCAGCTGGACGGGGCGGTGGCGCTGGTCAACGTCCCCTACGAGCCGGTGGAGCCCGGGCCCAGGGGGAGGCTCTTCGAGGTGGACGGGACCGACGGCGTGCTGGGGGTCCGCTACCGGAGCGTGGACCTGGACGACCCGCACGTGCTGATCGGGAGCGGGCGCGACCCCTCGCCCACCGACCCCGAGTTCCACCAGCAGATGGTCTACGCCGTCTGCTCGATGGTGTACGCCGCCTTCAAGCTCGCGCTGGGCCGCGACGTGGCCTGGGGGTTCGAGGCCGACGGGCCGCCCGGCGAGCCGCTGCGGCTGCGGCTGCGCCCCCACGGGAGCGGTGAGCGCAACGCCGAATACGACAGGGTCCGCGGCACCATCTCCTTCGGCTACTACCGCGCGGACCCCGCCGTCCTGGGCCGCAACCTCCCCGGGGGGTGGGTCTTCACCTGCCTGTCTCACGACGTGGTGGTGCACGAGGTCACGCACGCGCTCCTGGACGGGCTGCGGGCGCACTTCGTCCACCCCAGCGGCCTGGACGTGCTCGCCTTCCACGAGGCGTTCGCGGACCTCGTGGCGGTCTTCCAGCACTTCAGCTACGACCGGGTGGTGGAGGCGGCCATCGGGCGCTCGCGCGGCGACCTCCGGGACGCGAGCCTGCTCACCGACCTGGCGACGCAGTTCGGGCACACGGTCGGCGCCGGGCGCGCGCTCCGCTCGGCCATCGACACGCGCTCGCTGCGCCACGGCGGCGACGCGGGCGGGGCCGACGCGCTCCCCCCGCAGTACGGGGAGGCGACGGAGCCCCACGAGCGAGGCTCGGTGCTGACCGCGGCCGTGTTCGAGGCGTTCCTGACGGTGTTCGAGCGGAGGACCCGGCGCTTCCTGCGGCTCGCCACCGGCGGGACGGGCGTGCTCCCCGGGGGGGAGATGCCGGCCGACCTGCGCGCCCTGCTCGCGGAGGAGGCCAGCAAGCTGGCGAGCCACTTCCTCACCATCTGCATCCGCGCCATCGACTACTGCCCGCCGGTGGACCTGGAGTTCGGCGAGTTCCTGCGCGCGGTCGTCACCGCCGACCGCGACCTGGTCCCCGACGACCGGTGGAGGTACCGGGAGGCGTGGATCGACGCGTTCCGCCGCCGCGGCATCCACCCCTCGGGCGTGCAGAGCCTCTCCGAGGACGCGCTCCTCTGGCGGGCGCCCCACCGCCCCATCGCCGACGAGGCGGAGCTCAGCTTCGCGCGGCTGCGCTTCGCCGGCGATCCCGGCCGGGCCGCCGGGCGGGAGGAGCTGCACCGCCAGGGCGCCATGCTCGGGCGGCTGGTGTGCGAGGAGCGCCACCGGCACGAGTTCGGGCTGGCGCGCCAGGGGGACCCGGAGCTGGACGGCGACGCGGTGGACCTGCCGGTGGTGGAGTCCATCCGCTCGTCGCGCCGCGTGGGTCCCGACGGGCAGGTCGTCTTCGACCTGGTCGCCGAGGTCACGCAGCGGCGCGTGGTGCGCGCCGGGGGGCGCACGGCCAGCTTCTACGGCGGCTCCACGGTGATCCTGGACCCCAGGGGCTCCATCCGCTACGTGATCTCAAAGAGCGTGCGGAGCCGCGAGCGGGCCGAGCGGCTCCGCGAGTTCCTGGGGAGCGACCAGGGGCGGCGGTACTGGGCGGAGCGGGACGGCGAGCTGCGGCCGCACGGCCACCCGTTCCGGCTGCTGCACGGGGCGACGCCGGGTTAGGCGCGGCACCCGGCTTGCGCGCCCTCGCCACGGGCGGGCCGGAGCTCTCCGGCCCGCCCCTCACCCGTTGCAGGAGGTGCGTCATGCCGGACGAGACCGAATGGCACGTCCCCCGGCTCTGCGTGGTCCTCTTCCGCTTCCCGGGCGTCCAGGGCGCCCACGACGCGGTGCAGGAGGCCAAGGCCGACGGCTGGCACCGGGAAGGGGTGGAGGCCGACGCGCTGGTCTCGCACGAGGCGTCGGGGAAGGTGCACATGCACGACCCGGGGGCCGCGGTGATGGGCGGGGCTTTCGGGGTGACCACGGCCACCATCCTGGGGCTGGTCGGCGGGCCGTGGGTGCTTCTGGCGATGGTGGCGGCGGGGGGGCTGCTCGGCGGGATCGCCGGGCACTTCGCGGGGCGCATCATCCCGGCGGAGGACCTGCGCCGCGTGGGCGAGGCGCTCCCGCCGGACAGCTCCGCCTACCTGGTGCTGGTGGAGGACCACGACGTGGAGCGGGTCGAGGCGGTGTTCGCCGGCCGCGCCGAGGGCGTGCTGTCGCTCCCCGTCGCCACGGAGCTGGCCGGGGCGATGGGCCCCGGGCTCACCCGGCAGATGAAGGCGGGCTGAGCCCCGGCGCGCGGGCCGCCGGCACCGCTCATCCCCCGTAGCCGCGCGGGTGGGCGCGGTGCCAGGCCCAGGCGCTCTCGACGATGCCGCGCAGGTCGGGGTGGCGCGGCTCCCACCCCAGCTCGCGGCGGATGCGCCCGCTCGCCGCCACCAGCACGGCGGGGTCGCCGGGGCGACGCGGCCCGACCTCCGCCGGGATGGGGTGCCCGGTGACGGCGCGCGCGGTCTCGATCACCTCGCGGACGCTGAAGCCGCGGCCGTTCCCCAGGTTGTAGGTGCGGCTCCCCCGGTCCAGCGCCCGCAGCGCCAGCACGTGCGCCTCCGCGAGGTCCGCCACGTGGACGTAGTCGCGCACGCAGGTGCCGTCCGGCGTGTCGTAGTCGTCGCCGAAGACGGTCACCCGCTCGCGCTGCCCCAGCGCGACCTGCAGCACCAGCGGGATCAGGTGCGTCTCCGGGTCGTGGTCCTCGCCC
>DATABU010000543.1:0-8122 GCA_036259415.1 Longimicrobiaceae bacterium | reverse complement strand
GACGCTGACCTACGCCGCCCTCGACGCGATGGCGGGCCGGCTCGCGCGCCGGCTGCGCGCGCGGGGCGTCGGCCCGGAGACGCGCGTGGGCGTGTGCCTGGGGCGGACCCCGGAGCTGGTGGCGGCGCTGCTGGGCGTGCTGAAGGCGGGCGGGGCGTACGTGCCGCTGGACCCGGCGTACCCGCGGCAGCGCCTGGCCTGGATGGCGGAGGACGCCGGGGTCTCGCTCGCCCTGACCACCGGCGCCCTGGCCGACCGCCTCCCGCCGGGCGTGGAGGCGCTCCGGGTGGACGGGCCGGACGACGGCGGCACCGCCCCGGAGGCGGAGGTGGACCCGGAGAACCTGTCGCACGTGATCTTCACCTCCGGCTCCACCGGGCGGCCCCGGGGGGTGATGGTCCGCCACGCAGCGGTGGCGGCGCTGCTGCACTGGCTCCGCGAGGCGGTCTCCGACGAGGAGCGCGCCGCGGTCCTCTTCTCCACGTCGGTCTCGTTCGACGTGTCGGTGGCGGAGGTGTTCGGGACGCTCTGCTGGGGCGGGACGCTGGTGCTGGTGGACGACGCCCTGGAGCTGGCCCGCCTCCCGGCGGGCGAGCGGGTGTT
The DNA here is from genome assembly GCA_036259415.1 of Longimicrobiaceae bacterium. Taxonomy (GTDB): domain Bacteria; phylum Gemmatimonadota; class Gemmatimonadetes; order Longimicrobiales; family Longimicrobiaceae; genus JAFAYN01. Next base: position 7,519 of record DATABU010000543.1, on the reverse strand, counting down.
CTCGGCGAGCATGGTGCCCACGGCGGCGGCGGAGCTGCTGCGCACGGGGGGGATCCCGGAGAGCGTGCGGACGCTGAACCTGGGCGGCGAGCCGCTCCCCCCCGACCTGGCGCGCGCCCTGTACGCCCCGGGCCGCGTGGAGCGGGTGCGCAACCTCTACGGCCCCACGGAGGACACCACCTACTCCACCGCCGCCCTGGTGGAGCCCGGCGCCTCGCGGGTGACCATCGGGCGGCCGGTGGCGGGGAGCCGGGCGTACGTTCTGGACGCGGAGCTGGAGCCCGTGTCGGCGGGGGCGGTGGGGGAGCTGTACCTGGCCGGCGAGGGGCTGGCGCGGGGGTACGCGGGGCGGCCGGAGTGGACGGCGGAGCGCTTCCTCCCCTGCCCCTTCGGTCCGCCGGGCGCGCGCATGTACCGGGTGAGGGACCGCGCCCGCTGGACGGCGGACGGCGAGCTGCTGTACCACGGGCGCAGCGACGCCCAGGTGAAGGTGCGCGGCTTCCGCGTGGAGCCCGGCGAGGTCGAGGCCGCGCTGCGCTCCCACCCCGCCGTGGCCGAGGCGGTCGCGGTGGTACGGGAGGACGCCCCGGGCGACCGCCGCCTGGTCGCCTACCTCGCCGCGGGGAGCGGGGAGGTCCCCCCGGCGGCGGAGCTGCGCGCCTGGCTGGCCGAGCGGCTCCCGGAGCACATGGTCCCCTCCGCGTTCGTGGCGCTGGAGCGGCTGCCGACCACGCCCAGCGGCAAGCTGGACCGCCTGGCCCTCCCCGCCCCCACTGGCCCGGCCGCGGCGCGGGAGCACGTCGCCCCGCGGGGGGCGCTGGAGGAGGTGGTGGCGGACGCCTTCGCGGAGGTGCTGGGGTGCGGACCGGTGGGCGTCCACGACGACTTCTTCGAGCTGGGCGGCCACTCGCTGCTCGCCACCCGCGTCGCGGCGCGCCTCCGCCGGGAGCTGGGGCTCGACGTCCCGGTGCGCCTGCTCTTCGAGTCGCCCACCGTGGCCCGGGCCGCGGCGTGGCTGGAAGCCGCCCGCCCGCGCTGGGAGCTGGAGGAGTGGGAGGTGGACGGCAGGCGCGTGCCGCTGGAGGAGCTGACCGACGACGAGGTGCGGCGCCTGCTGGAGGACGCCTGAGCGGCCGTTGCGAATCGTTGACGACAGATGTAGCTTGCGAATCCAGCCCCCCGGACGCGGGCAGGGAGCGCAAGCCCTTGCCACGGCAGCGGTTCGCAGCCGCGCCTCCCCTCCGACGCGAACGACGAGACCGAGAGATGTACACCACGCACAGGACCGAGATCAGGCACGCCCTCGGCCAGGCGGAAGCCATGGCCCGCCTCAAGTCGTACACGGGGTGGGCGCGCGGCTACTCCGACCTCAAGGGCACCTGGGAGGGGAACCGCTTCTCCTTCACCACCACCATCCAGGGAGCCTCCTTCCGGGGGACCATCCAGGTGGAGGAGGACCGCCTGGAGCTGGAGTGCGAGCTCCCGGCCAACGCGCCCATGTTCGGGAGCTGGCTGCCGCGCCTGGTGCAGATGGCGCTCGTCCCGCGCGGCGCCGACTTCGGGACGCAGGAGGGGCCCGCCGCCCCCGCGGAGGTGGAGGACACGACCCCGGCCGTCCTCTACCTGCACATCCCCAAGGCGGCGGGGCACACCCTGACCGACTACATCCGCAGGCAGTGCGCCGTGGGGGAGCAGCGCGAGGGCGGGGGCACCTTCGACGCCGGGATCCTCACCCTCCAGTACGGCTTCTTCAAGGACGCCGACCTCAAGGTCCCCGCGTACGCCCGCCCGTTCCTGAGGCGCCCCGACCTGCGCGCCGTCACGGGCCACTTCACCTACGGGCTGCACGAGCACGTCACCCGCCCCTGGACCTACGTCACCGTCCTGCGCGACCCCGTGGACCGCGTCCTGTCGCTCTACTACTTCGTCAAGCTCCAGGAGCGCATGAGCCTGGAGGAGTTCGCCGCCGACCCCCCGTTCCGCGAGATCGACAACGACCAGGTGCGCCGCATCGCCGGCGTGGACCCGGCGCTCGGCGCCTGCACCCGGGCCGACCTGGAGAAGGCCAAGGACAACCTGCGCAGGCACTTCGCGGTGATGGGCACCGTGGAGCGGTTCGAGGAGACGCTGGTCCTCCTCAACCGCCGGCTGGGGTGGGACCGGCAGGTGCCCTCGGTCGCGCGCAACGTGAACCCGGACCGGAAGTCGTCCGCCTCGCTCCCGGAGTCCACGCTGGACGCCATCCGCGGGTGGAACGAGCTGGACGTGGAGCTCTACCGCTTCGTCCAGGAGTGGATGGACCGGGCCATCGAGGAGGAAGGGCCCGCCTTCCACGAGGAGATGGAGCTGCGCAGGGGGCTCACCGCCGTGGTCTGAGGCGGCGCCGCGGCGAGGACCTTGCGGGGCGACGGCCGGTACGACCTGGAGACCACCCTGCTCCACCGTTCCACCGACCCGTCCCGCGATGCCGCCGACGCAGTGCACGCTCCGCCGCTCCCGTCTCCGCCGCCGCCGGCCGCGGGCCGCCCCGTCCGTCCTGGCCGCCCTGCTCGCCGCCTGCACCCAGGCCGGCTCCGAGGGGAGGCCGGGGCCCGAGTCCCCGCCCCCGCTACCGGCGGTGGTGGTGGAGGCGCCCGCGCCCCGGCCGCTCCCGCAGCCCGACCCCTGGGTGGAGCGGACGCTGGCCGGGATGTCGCTCCGGCAGCGGGTGGCGCAGCTCGTCTTCCCCTGGATCACCGGCGCGCCCTCCGGCGCCACCCCCGGCGAGGCCGGGCGCCTGGCCCGGTGGACGGAGCGCGAGGAGGTGGGCGGGCTGATCGTCTCCCGCGGGGCGCCCGCCGCCGTCGCAGCGAAGCTGAACGCGGCGCAGGCCCGCAGCCGCGTCCCGCTGCTGGTGGTCTCCGACCTGGAGACGGGTCCGGGGATGCGGCTCTCGCCCGGCGGAACCCCGTTCCCGCCCGCCATGGCCTTCGGCGCGGCGGGGGACGTGGAGCTCGCGCGGGAGGCGGGACGGGTCACCGGCGCGGAGGCCCGCGCGGTGGGGATCCACGCCACGCTGGGGCCCGTGCTGGACGTCAACTCCAACCCCCGCAACCCCATCATCAACGTCCGCTCCTTCGGCGAGGACCCGCAGCGGGTCGCGCGCCTGGCGAGCGCCTGGATAGCGGGGGCGCGCGAGGCGGGGCTGCTCACCGTCGGCAAGCACTTCCCCGGGCACGGCGACACCGGCGTGGACTCGCACGTGGGGCTCCCCTCCATCACCGCGGACTCGGCGCGGCTCGCGCGGGTGGAGCTCCCCCCCTTCCGCGGCGCCATCCGGTCGGGGATGGACGGGGTTCTGGTGGGGCACATCGCGGTGGTCGGGCTGGAGGGGCCGGGCGCGCCGCCCGCCTCGCTCTCGCCGCGCATCATCGGCGGGATGCTGCGCGGCGACCTGGGGTTCGAGGGGCTGGTCTTCACCGACGCCCTCAACATGGGCGGGGTGACCCGCCGCCACTCCGTCCCCGAGGCGTCCATCCGGGCGCTCCTGGCCGGCGCGGACGTGCTCCTCCAGCCGCCCGGAGAGGGCGAGGTGATCGACGCCGTGGTCGCGGCGGTGGAGTCGGGCCGCATCCCCCGCGAGCGGGTGGACGAGGCGGCCCGGCGCGTCCTGGCCGCCAAGGCGCGCGCGGGGCTGCACCGGGGCGCGCGCGTGGACCCGGCCGCGCTCGACGGGGTCGTTGGGAGCCCGGAGCACCTCCGCGCCGCCCGCCGCACCGCCGCCGCCTCCATCACCCTGGTCCGCGACCGCGGCGGCCTGGTGCCGCTCCCCGCCGCCGCGCGGAGCATCCTGCACGTCACCTACGCACCGGAAGGGAGCTCCGCGGGCGGGGGGCTCACCGCCGCCCTCTCCGCCGCGGGCCGGCAGGTGTCCGAGGTCCGGCTGAGCGGGCGCGCCACGGCCGCGCAGCTCGCCTCGCTCCGCGCCCGCGCCGCGTCCGCCGACCTGGTGCTGGCCTCCGCCTTCGTCACCCCGCGCGAGTACCGCGAGCTGGCCCTCCCCCCGGAGTTCGGGGCCTTCGTGGAGGGGCTGGCCGCGGCGGGGAAGCCCGTGGTGGCGGTCTCGCTGGGGAGCCCGTACGTGCTGGGCGCCTTCCCCTCCGTCCCCGCGTACCTGGCGGCCTGGACCGCCGCCTCCGCCAGCCAGCGCGCCGCCGCCGACGCCCTGCTCGGCCGCGCCCCCATCACCGGCCGCCTCCCCGTTGCGCTCCCGCCGTACCACGTCGCGGGCGCCGGCGTCGACCGCCCCGGCCCGGACGCCGCCGACTGAGCCGCATGTCGCGTCCGGGCTCCGGCTGATACGTTCAGCGGCGGAACGGCCGCCCGGAGCGGCCCGGCACAGGGGAAAACGGGGACATGGACTCGAAGCTGGCGCTGGAGGTCGTGGGGTACGTGGCGTCCATCCTGGTCGCCGTCTCGCTGATGATGAGCTCCATCCTCCGGCTGAGGCTCGTCAACCTGCTCGGCTCGGCGGCGTTCACGGTGTACGGGGCGCTGATCGGGGCCTACCCGGTGGCGGTGGTGAACCTGCTCATCGTGTTCATCAACCTCTACTACCTCCGCCAGATGCTGGGGTCGCGCGAGTACTTCCGGCTGCTGCGCGTGCCCCCCGACTCCGAGTACCTGCGCGCCTTCCTGGACTTCCACCGCGACGAGGTCGCGCGCTTCCTCCCCGGCTGGCGGCACGCCCCCGCGGAGGGGCAGGTCACCTTCTTCGTGCTGCGCGACATGGTCCCCGCGGGCCTCTTCGTCGGCGAGCCGCGCGAGGGGGGCCGGCTGCGGGTGCTGCTGGACTTCGTCATCCCCCGGTACCGCGACTTCAAGACCGGCCGCTACCTGTTCGCCGACCAGGCGGAGTTCTTCCGCGAGCTGGGGGTCCGCGAGATCGAGAGCGAGCCCGGGAGCCCGAAGCACGCCGACTACCTGCGGCGCATGGGCTTCGCGCCCGACGCCACGGGGCTCTACCACCTCCCCGTCGGCTGACCCGGTGGCCCCGCCCGGCGGCCTGCTCCTCCGCTCGCGGCGCGCCGCGCTCCCGGACGGCCTCCGCCCCGCCTCGGTGCGCGTCGAGGGCGGCCGGATCGCCTCCGTCGGCCCGTTCGACGAGCCGGCGGCGGGCGCGCGGGTGCATGACGTGGGCGACGCCGTGCTCCTCCCGGGCCTGGTGGACACCCACGTGCACGTGAACGAGCCCGGACGCACCGAGTGGGAGGGGTTCGCCACCGCCACGCGCGCCGCCGCCGCGGGCGGGGTCACGACGCTGGTGGACATGCCGCTGAACAGCGTCCCCGCCACCACCACGGTCCGCGCCCTGGAGGCGAAGCTGGAGGCTGCGGCCGGCCGGTGCGTCGTGGACGTGGGGTTCTGGGGCGGCGTGGTCCCCGGCAACACGGGCGAGCTGCGCCCGCTCCGCGAGGCGGGCGTGCTCGGCTTCAAGTGCTTCATGGCGCCCTCCGGCGTGGACGAGTTCGGCCACGTGGGCGAGGCCGAGCTGCGGGAGGCCATGCCCGTGCTGGCGGAGCTGGGCGCGCCCCTGCTGGCCCACGCTGAGTCGCCCGCGGCGCTGGAGCGCGCCGCCGCCGCGCTCGGGGGCTGCGACCGCCGCGCCCACGCCACCTGGCTGCGCTCCCGCCCGCCGGAGGCGGAGGTCGAGGCCGTCGCCCTGCTGCTCCGCCTCTGCCGCGAGTACGGCACACGGGTGCACGTGGTGCACGTCTCCGCCGCGGAGGTGCTGCCGCTGCTGCGCGACGCCCGGGAGGACGGGCTCCCGGTGACCGCGGAGACCTGCCCCCACTACCTCCACTTCGCCGCCGAGGAGGTCCCGGACGGCGCCACGGGGCTCAAGTGCGCGCCGCCCATCCGCGGCCGCTCCAACCGCGAGCGCCTGTGGGCCGCCCTCGCCGCGGGGGACCTCGACCTGGTGGCCTCCGACCACTCCCCCTGCCCCCCCGCGCTGAAGGGGCTCGACACCGGCGACTGGCTGGACGCCTGGGGCGGGATCGCCTCGCTGCAGCTGGGGCTGGCGGTGACCTGGACCGGGGCGCGGGCGCGGGGGATGGGCCCCGGGCGGCTGGCGGAGTGGATGGGCGCGGCGCCCGCCCGGCTCGCCGGGCTGGAGGATCGCAAGGGCTCCATCGCCCCCGGGCTCGACGCCGACCTGGTGGTGTGGGACCCGGACGCCACGGTCCGGGTCGAGGCGGCGATGCTGCACCACCGGCACCCGCTGACGCCGTACGCGGGGGGCGTCTTTTCCGGCACGGTGCTGGCGACGTACCTTCGCGGCGTCCCCGTCCACGAGCGCGGCCGGTTCCCCGCGGAGCCGGCCGGGCGCACCCTCCTCCGCGACGCGCGATGATTCCCTTCGAGGACCTCCCCGACCTGGCCGCCGAGCGCCTGGGCGGCGCCGTGCCCGCCGCCAGCGACGAATTCTTCGCGCCCAGGGAGGCCCTGCTGCGCCCCGGCGCCCCCGAGTGGCGCGAGGGCGAGTACACCGAGCGCGGGAAGTGGATGGACGGCTGGGAGACCCGCCGCCACTCGCCCGGCCGCGACTGGGCCGTGGTCCGCCTGGGCGCGCCGGGGATCGTGCGGGGCGTGGTGGTGGACACCTCCTGGTTCCGCGGCAACTACCCCGAGGCGTGCTCGCTGGAGGCGTGCTCCCTCCCCGGCACCCCCTCCGTGGCCGAGCTGACCGGCGACGCGGCGGGCTGGTTCGAGATCCTGCCCCGCACCCCCCTGGAGGGCGACGCCCGCAACGCCTTCCCCGCCGACTCCGGCCGGCGAGTGACCCACCTCCGCCTGAGCGTCTACCCCGACGGCGGCGTGGCTCGGCTGCGCGTGCACGGCGAGGTGGTGCCGGAGTGGACCCGCTTCGCCCGCTCAGGCGGCGAGGTGGACCTGGCCGCGCTGGAGAACGGCGGCTGGGTGGTGGCGTGCAGCGACATGTTCTTCGGCCACCGGCAGAACCTGATCCTCCCCGGCCGCTCCCTCTTCATGGGCGACGGCTGGGAGACGCGCCGCCGCCGCGGCCCCGGCCACGACTGGGTCGTCGTCCGCCTCGCCGCGCCGGGCGCCATCCACCGGGTGGAGGTCGACACCGACCACTTCAAGGGGAACGCCCCCGACCTCTGCAGCCTGGAGGCGGTCCGCCTCCCCGGCGCGGACGCCGACGCACTGGCCGACCCGACCGTCCCCTGGGCGCCGCTCCTCCCCGAGAGCAGGCTCCAGCCGCACGCGCGGCACCGCTGGGAGGACGAGGTCGCCGCCCTGGGCCCCGTGACGCACGTACGGCTCAACGTCTTCCCGGACGGCGGCGTCGCGCGGCTGCGGCTCTTCGGCACCCTCGCGGCGGAGCCCTCGTGAGCGGCGTGGAGCGGCTCGACGCGCTCCCCCCCGACGAGGCCGAGCGCGCGCTGCTCGCCTGCTGCGGCTCGCGCGAGTGGGCCCGGCGGGTGGCGGCGGCGCGGCCGTTCCGCGACCCGGC
>DATABU010000542.1:0-3822 GCA_036259415.1 Longimicrobiaceae bacterium | reverse complement strand
GCCCGCTCCACGCCCGCCAGGGCGCTCGCGGCCAGCAGGACGCCCAGCAGGGCGGTCCGCAGACGGTTCGGGGTCATGTTTCGACTCCTGCGCTCGGATCGGGAGGGCGGCGGAGCCGGGGCGAGCGCGCATTGCGCCCGCCGCGGCCGCGGCGCCCGGAACGGTGCAGGCACCCCGGAGGATGCCGGACAGAGTTTTTCAGGGGTTCGCAGAGGTGTACACGGGGACTGCCCGGCGGGATCCTTCACTAACTGAACCTTAATCTTGCGGAGGCGGCCCCTCCGGCGCCCGCCTTGCCCGTCCGTCCACCGGCCGGATAACTTCAGGGCATGCCGAGCCTCGCCCCGCCCCGCCCCCTCGCCCGCCGCTGGATCTTCCCCCCCGCGCCCGACGCGGCCGTGGTGGAGAGCCTCGCCGCCGAGCTCCGCCTCCCCCCCCCGCTCTGCCGCCTCCTGGCCCTGCGCGGCTACGGGGAGGGCCGCGCCGCGCGGGAGTTCCTGCGCCCGCACCCGGGGCAGATCCACCCGCCGCAGCTCCTGGCGGGGATGGGCGACGCCGTGGCCCGCCTCCGCCGCGCCGTCCTGGCCGGCGAGACGGTGCTGGTGCACGGCGACTACGACGTGGACGGGATCTGCGCCACCGCGCTCTTCACCCGCGCGCTGCGGGCCATGGGGGCGCGGGCGGTGCCCTTCGTCCCGCACCGGCTGGAGGACGGCTACGACCTGACCGACGCCGGGATCCGCGCCGCCGCGGCCGCCGGCGCGACGCTGATCCTCACCGGCGACTGCGGCATCGTGGCGCACGAGGCGGTGCTGCGCGCCCGGCGCGCCGGGATCGACGTGATCGTCACCGACCACCACACGCCGGGGCCAACCCTCCCGGACTGCGTCGCGGTGGTCAACCCCAACCGCGCCGACTGCGGCTACCCGGACAAGGGGCTGGCCGGGGTGGGCGTGGCCTACAAGCTCTGCTGCGCGCTCGCCGCCGAGGTGGGCTATCCCCAGGAGCGGCTGCACGGCTACCTGGACCTGGTGGCCCTCGCCACGGTGGCCGACCTGGCGCCGCTGGTGGGCGAGAACCGGGCGCTGGTGCGCTGGGGGCTCCGGGTGCTGGCGCAGACGCCCAACCCGGGCCTGCGTGCCCTGCTGCGCAGCTGCGGTCTCGCCGACCGGGGCGAGATATCCGCGGCGCAGGTGGGGTTCGTGCTGGCGCCGCGCATCAACGCGGTGGGGCGCATGGGTGAGGCGCTGCGCGGGGTGGACCTCCTCCTCACCGACGACCCCGCCGAGGCCGAGGAGATCGCCGCCACGCTGGAGGCGGAGAACCGCTCCCGGCAGGCGGTGGACGTGCAGACGCTGGGCGAGGTCATGCGCGTGCTGGACCGCGTCTACGACCCGGACCGCGACCGCGGGGTGGTGCTCGCCTCCGACGGGTGGCACCCCGGGGTCATCGGGATCGTGGCCTCGCGGGTGGTGGAGCGCATCCACCGGCCCACCGTGCTCATCGCCCTGGACGGGAGCGGGGAGGGGAAGGGGAGCGCGCGCTCCATCTCCGCCTTCCACCTGTACGACGCCATGCGGCACTGCGCGGAGCACCTGACCCGCTTCGGGGGGCACCGCTACGCCGCGGGGTGCTCCATCCGCCGCGAGCGGGTGGACGGCTTCCGCCACGCCTTCGACGCCCGCGCCCGCGCCGTCCTCGAAGACGACGACCTGGTGCCCGAGGTGCGCATCGACCTGGAGCTGCGGCTCCCGGAGGCGGGCGAGGAGCTGTTCCGCGTGCTGCGCCACGCCGGCCCGTTCGGGATGGGGAACCCCACCCCGGTGTTCGCGGCGCGCGGCGTGGGGATCACCGGCTACCCGAAGGTGGTGGGGCAGGGGCACCTGAAGCTTACTTTGGCCTCGGAGGGCGCCTCGCTGGAGGCCATCGGCTTCGGGATGGGCGACCGCCTGGCCGACCCGGAGCTCGGGCGCGGGCGGCTGGACGTGGCGTTCAAGCTGGAGGAGAACACCTGGAACGGGCGGTCGAGGCTGCAGGCCAAGCTGGTGGACCTCAGGCCGGGGTCTTCCGGCTGAACGGCTGGGTTCGGGCGTGCCCCTCGCTGGCGCTCGGGTCGGGCTGCGGCTCCGTAGGGCCACGAACAACGTGGCCCAACGGAGGCGAGCCCCGCAAACTGCGCGGGTCTCGCCGCTTCGCGCTCGCATCCCTCACGCGGGCGTCTGTGCAAGTCGCGGCTCCTGGATCGTCTTCCTTCGTACAGGCACCGTCCTGCGGCTTTCCGCAGGCGGTGAGATCCGGGACCCCGATTCCTCTCCGTCCATGAACACGTCCGTCCGTAGTCTCGTCGCGGCGCTGGTGCTCTGCGCTGCCCCGTCCCTCGCCGCGGCGCAGGAGCCGGTCGTCTCCACGCCGGAGGCGACGCGCGGCGTTTCGCTCACCGTCTACAACGGCAACTTCGGGGTGGTGCGGGAGGAGCGCGGGATCCCGCTCCGGCAGGGGCGCAACCTGGTGCGGTTCGAGGGGGTGGCGCAGCACGTCGACCCCACCTCCATCGCCCTGAAGTCGCTCACCGCGCCGGGGGCGGTCTCGGTCCGGGAGCAGAACTACCAGTACGACCTGGTCAGCCCCGCCGCGCTGCTGGAGAAGTCGGTGGGGAAGACGGTGCGCTACGTGACCATCACCGCGCAGGGGGAGCGGCTGGTGGTAGTGGAGGGGACGCTCCTCAGCGCCCCCTCGTCGGGCGGGGTGGTGGTGCGGACGGCGGACGGGCGGATCGTCCTCAACCCGCACGGGATGGTGGAGGTGGCCGAGGTCGCGGCGGGGCTGGTCTCCCGGCCCTCGCTGCTCTGGACGCTCGACGTGTCGCAGGCGGGCGAGCACGCCACCCAGGTGTCGTACATCACCGGGGGGATCGGCTGGAAGGCCGACTACGTCGCCGTGGTGCGCGAGGACGAGTCGCGCGTGGACCTCACCGGCTGGGTCACGCTGGACAACCGCAGCGGCGCCACCTACCGCGACGCGCGGCTGCAGCTCATGGCCGGCGACGTGCGGCGCATCCAGGATGCGTACCCCGTCGTCGCGCAGGAGGCCGTGCGTGTGACGGCGGCGCCGCCCCCGCCGCCCGCTCCGGCGTTCGCGCAGGAGGCGTTCTTCGAGTACCACCTGTACACGCTGGACGGCACCACCACCGTAGCCGACAACGAGACCAAGCAGATGAACCTGCTCTCCGCCACGGACGTGGGGGTGTCGCGCAGGCTGGTCTTCGACGTGGCCGCGCCCTGGTGGGTGTGGCGCTCCCGGCGGCCGGGTGACGGCACCAGCACCACCGGCGACAGGCTGGGGATCGTGCTGGAGCTGCGGAACTCGCGCGAGAACCGGATGGGGATGCCGCTCCCCGCGGGGAAGGTGCGCGTCTACAAGGGCGACCGCACCGGCAACCTTCAGTTCGTCGGCGAGGACCGGGTGGACCACACTCCCCGCGACGAGACGGTGCGGCTGTACATCGGAGACGCCTTCGACGTGGTGGGCGAGCGCAGGGTGATGGAGCAGCGGCAGATCTCCGCGCGCGAGCACGAGCTGACCGTGCAGGTCGTCATCCGCAACCACAAGGACTCGGCCACGCAGGTCGCCGTGGTGGAGCACCTCCAGGGCGACTGGACCATGGTGCGCAGCAGCCACCGCTTCGAGAAGAAGGACGCCACCACCATCGAGTTCCCGCTCGCCGTCCCGCCGGGCGGCGAGGTCACGGTCTCGTACACCTACCGCTGGAAGCACTAGGGTGCGGATCGTCGCGGGCGAGTGGGGGGGGCGGCGCATCGCCGC
>DATABU010000541.1:0-1641 GCA_036259415.1 Longimicrobiaceae bacterium | reverse complement strand
GGCCGCTCCCCCCGAGCGGCCGGATCGGCTCCGGCGCCCGGGAAGCGGCCCCGCCCCGGCCGGACAGCTTCTCCAGCAGTGCCCGCTTCGCGGGGGAGAGCTGCTCCAGGCGTCGGGTACGGTCAGTCATGAATTACCGGGTGAAACGAAAACGAGGGGGCGGCGCGCCGCCCCCTGCTCCGGCCGCGCGCCCACGTCAGGCCGCGTGCGCCCGCATCACCCTCCCGAGCGCCGCGATCCCCTTCCGGATCTCCTCCCGCCCGGGGAAGGAGAAGTTCAGCCGCATGCAGTTGCGGGCGTAGCGCGACCCGTCCACCGTGAAGGCGTGGCCGGGGACGTAGGCCACCCGCTCCGTCTCCACCGCCACCGGGAGGAGCGCGCCGCAGTCCGTCCCCTCCGGGAGCTCCGCCCAGATCAGCGCCCCGTTGCTCGGGAGGCTCCAGCGGGTCCCCGCCGGGAAGTGCTCCCGGAGCGCAGCGTCCATCAGGTCGCGCCGGGCCCGGTACTCCCGGCGGAGCGTCTCCAGGTGACCCTCCAGCCCGCCGTCGTCCAGGAACGCCGAGACGGTGCGCTGCGCGAAGGTGTTCATGTCCAGGTCGCAGGCGTCCTTGGTCCCCGAGATGGAGGAGACCAGGTCCGGCGGCGCCACGATCCACCCGATCCGGGCGGCGGGAGCCAGCACCTTGGAGAAGGAACCCACGTAGAAGACCCAGCGGTCCTCGTGCGCCCGCATCGGGAGCAGACCGGAAGTGTCCGCGCCGTAGTGCAGGAGGCCGTACGCGTCGTCCTCCACGATGGGGACGCGGTAGCGGCGGGCGAGCTCCACCAGGCGCTCGCGGCTCTCCAGGTCCAGGCTGACCCCCAGCGGGTTGTGCCCGTCTGTGACCACGTACATGAAGGCCGGCTGCGAGCCGGCGGAAAGATACGCCTCCACCGCATCCACGTCGATACCCCGGTCCAGCCCGGTGGGAACCACCAGCAGCTCCGGCCTCAGCGGCTCGATCACCTGCTGGAAGCCGGTGTAGGCGACCCGCTCCAGGAGGAGCTCGCCGCCCGGGTCCAGGAGGAAGCGGGTGAGGATGCTGAGCGCCTGCTGCGCCCCGGAGGTGATCACCACCTGCTCCGGGGTGCACTCCACCCCCCGCCGCCGCATCACCTCGGCGATCTGCGCGCGGAGCGGGCGGAACGACGGGCCGTACTGGAGCGCCCGCGGATCGGTGGCGAGGACACGCTCCGCCGCGCGGGAGTACGCCGCTGTGGGGAAGAGCTCCGGCGCGGGGAGCCCGAGCGCGAACGAGGTGACGTCCGCCCGGTTGGTGAGGGCGAGCATCTCGTTGATGGTGGACGGCTTGATCGTCCGCGCCCAGGTGGCGACCCGCATACGCTCGGGTGGGGCAGTCAGCACCATCGGGGTCTCCGAGAAGGGGTTCGTGCGCCTGCCTCCCCTGCGCCGGCGTGGACGGCTGGCCCATCCAGTCCCATTGGGAGCTGTCCGGAACCGTGCGGCGGGGGTGCCGCGGCCGATGGCGCGCGGGGGAGCGCGCCCGGAAAGGGAGAGAGGGGGCAGGTTATTTCCCGCCTGCTGGAGACTACCCGATTCCGGCCCCCGGGTCAAGGGGAGCGGCGCCCGCGGGACGGGAG
>DATABU010000540.1:0-3202 GCA_036259415.1 Longimicrobiaceae bacterium | reverse complement strand
GGAAGTCGGGCGCCGGGACGATCCTGATCAGCTCGTCGATGCCGATGTCGGGGTTGGCGAGCAGCGCCATGCACGCATCCACCACCTCGCCCAGGTTGTGCGGCGGGATGTTGGTGGCCATGCCCACCGCGATGCCCGAGGAGCCGTTCACGAGGAGGTTCGGGAATTTCGAAGGCAGGACCAGCGGCTCGTTCTCGCTGCCGTCGTAGTTGGGACCGAAGTCGACGGTTTCCTTGTCCAGATCGGCGAGCAGCTCGTGGGCGATCTTCGCCATGCGGATCTCGGTGTAGCGCATGGCCGCGGCGTTGTCGCCGTCCACCGAGCCGAAGTTGCCCTGCCCGTCCACCAGCGGGTAGCGTAGGCTGAAGTCCTGGGCCATGCGCACGAGCGCGTCGTACACGCTGGCGTCGCCGTGCGGGTGGTACTTGCCCAGCACGTCGCCCACCACCGTCGCGCTCTTCTTGTACGGCCGGACGGGCGAGAGCCCGGCCTCGTGCATGGCGTAGAGGATGCGCCGGTGCACCGGCTTCAGCCCGTCGCGCACGTCCGGCAGCGCCCGCTGCACGATCACGCTCATCGAGTAGTCGAGGAAGGACTCCCGCATCTCCTCCTCGATCAGCCGCGGGAGCACCCGGTCCCGCTGCTTCGCCATGCTCATCTGCTCGTCTCTCTCGCTCTCGAACTGTCTACGGCTCCGCCGCCGGAGCCACCGCCTCCGCGGGCGTGAACGGACGCTCCATGATACCCCGCGGCGGGCGTCCGGTTCGGAAAATGTTCGGGATTCCGGGCCGCAGGACGCGGCGCGGGGGCATGCCGCCGGGCCGTCCACGACGAGGTTGCGGGGGTGACGCGGGGAAGGTGGCAGGCGGGCCCGCGACGTGCAAGGTAACCGGCCGCCCGCTTCCGCGAAACCGCGCCCAGGAGGAGAGCCACGTGTCCACCGCCGCCGAAGACCGCGCCTTCCACGGGAGCGACCCGGAGATCGCCCCCCGCCCCCGGCCCGCCGTGGCGCGCGTGGTCCTCCTGGGCTACATGGCCTCGGGGAAGAGCACAGTGGGCGAGGCGCTGGCCCGCCGGCTGGAGTGGGACTACCTGGACTTCGACGTGGAGATCGAGCGGCGCGAGGGCGCCACGGTGCGCGACATCATCGACGCGGCGGGGGAGGAGCACTTCCGGGAGCTGGAGGGGGCGCTGACCGCCGAGGCGGCGGAGGCGGACCGGGTGGTGCTGGCCCCCGGCGGGGGGTGGGTCACGCGCCCGGAGTTCCTGAACGCGCTGGGCCGGGGGACGCTGGCGGTGTGGCTGCAGGTCTCCCCGGAGGAGACGGTGCGGCGGCTGCGCGAGGACAGCATAGACCGCCCCTTCAAGGACCACCCCGACCCCGCCGGGGTGATCGCCGAGATGCTGTCGGACCGCATCCCCCTCTACGAGCGCGCCGACCTGAACATCCCCGCCGACGCGCGCTCGCCGGAGTCCATCGCCTTCGAGATCGAGACGCTGGTACGGCTGCGGAACGGGAGCTGAGCGCCGTGGCCGCCGGGCCTCAGTCCATCTCCTCCAGCACCTCCTCGAACTCGGCCGCCATGGTGGGGTGGCTGTGCCGGTTCGCGGCCTCGATCCCCTGCCGGTAGGCGGCGCGCGCCTCGTCGTCGCGCCCCAGCTCCCTCAGGGCGTGGCCCAGGCGGCCGTACGCGTTCCCCTCGTCGTCGGTGAGCGCGAGGTAGGCGCGCAGCTCCTCGATCATCTCCTCCCAGCGGCCGGCGCGCTCGTACTCCAGCGCCAGCCCGAAACGGGGTCGGGGGTCGTCCGGCCGCTCCTCCGCCAGGCGGCGCAGCGACTCGATCCTGGAGCTCTCCACGTCAGTACGCCCGCCGCAGGAGGTTGACCGCGGCGACGCCGGCCACCGCCCCCAGCACCGCCGCCCCCCCGATCAGCGCCGCCCGCTGCGGCTCCACCGCGGCCAGCCCGTCGCGCAGACCGCCGAGGCGCGCCGCGCTCCCCACGGCGTGGCCGGTGTCGCGCCCCTCGCGAGGCTCCGGGTGCCGGTGCGGGCGCGGCCGGGGATGCGCGTCCTCGGGAGCCGGGAGGTCGTCCAGGGAGAAGGTCCGGTCGCAGGCCAGGCAGAGCGCCCGGCCGGCCGTGCGGCTGGTCCGGTTGGGGAAGGCCAGCTCCTCCCCGCAGTCCGGGCACGCCGCCCCCGCGGGCTCCGGCTGCACCGCCGAGTAGAGGGCGTTGCGGCTCATCCCCAGCTCCTCCGCGATCCGCTCCACCGTCTCGGAGCTGTTCCAGTACATGCGGTTGGCGCGCTCCGGCTGGACGTCTGCGGCCCGGGAGGCGGTCATGGGTATCCTCGGTTCTGCGGGGAAGGGGCGCGTGCGCCGGACGGAACCGTCCGCGCGCGCAGAAGACGTGCCAGCGGCGGCACTTTCGCGGCTCTCCCGCGCCGGCGGCGCGGCGCCCCGCACGTTGTCAGGGTTCCCCGGCGGGCCTATCCTTGACGCCCCCGGCACCCTGGAACAGCGCGCGGAGAAAGGGAGAGGCGCGGTCCTTGAGCAGAAGCTACTCACTGGCGGCGCCCGCCGCGCCCCCCCGCGCCCCCGCGGGGCGGGGCCGGGCGCGGAGCGGACCGGAGCGCGCCGCGCGGCGGTCCCCCCTCACCATCGTCTTCCTCACCGTCTTCCTGGACCTGGTCGGGTTCGGGATCGTCATCCCGCTCCTGCCGCTGTACGCGGAGCGCTTCGGGGCCGGTCCGGTCGCGGTGACCTGGCTGGTCGCGGTGTACTCGCTCATGCAGCTCGTCTTCGCCCCCTGGTGGGGCTCGCTCTCCGACCGGGTGGGGCGCCGCCCCGTGCTCCTGGTGGGGCTCTTCGGCTCGGCGGCGTCGTACCTCCTCTTCGGGCTGGCGGGGTCGCTGGCGGCGCTCTTCGCGGGGCGGGCGCTGGCGGGGATCATGGGCGCCAACGTCGGCGTGGCGCAGGCGTACATCGCCGACGTCACCCCGCCGGAGGAGCGCGCGAAGGGCATGGGGCTGATCGGGGCCGCCTTCGGGCTGGGCTTCATCTTCGGCCCGGCGCTCGGGGGGACGCTCGCCCACTTCGGCCACGCCGTCCCCTTCCTGGGCGCGGCGGCGCTCGCCGCCGTGAACGGCTGCCTGGGGCTGGCGCTGCTGCCGGAGTCGCTCCCGCCGGAGCGCCGTACGGGC
>DATABU010000539.1:0-2886 GCA_036259415.1 Longimicrobiaceae bacterium | reverse complement strand
CGACCCATGTCCACCATCCTGATCGCCGACGACGAGCCGAACATCCGCCGGATGCTCGGCAGCCTGCTGCGCGCCGAGGGGTTCCGGGTGCGCGAGACCGGCACCGCGAAGGGCGCCCTGGCCGAGGTGCTCTCCGAGGAGCCGGACGCGGCGCTGATGGACCTGTACATGCCGGAGGAGACCGGGCTGGACGTCCTCCCCCGCATCCAGGAGGCGGCGCCCGACCTGCCGGTGGTGATGATGAGCGGCCGGGCCACCCTCTCCGACGCGGTTCGCGCCACCAAGCTGGGCGCCTTCCACTTCATCGAGAAGCCGCTCTCCCCCGAGGCGGTGCTGGTCACCCTGCGCTCCGCGCTGGAGCTGCGCCGGGCGCGCGAGCTGAACCGGGCGCTGCGCGAGGAGCTGGGCGAGGGGGAGGAGATGGTGGGGCGGAGCGAGCGGATGGAGGCGGTGCGGGCGCTGATCGCGCGCGTGGCCGGGACCCCCGCGCGCGTCCTCGTCACCGGCGAGTCGGGGACGGGGAAGGAGCTGGCCGCCGCCGCCATCCACCGCCTCTCGCCGCGCGCGGGCGGCCCCTTCGTGCTGATCAACTGCGCCGCCATCCCGCGCGACCTGGTGGAGTCGGAGCTGTTCGGGCACGAGCGGGGCGCCTTCACCGGGGCCACGGAGCGGCGCCGCGGCCGCTTCGAGCTGGCCAGCGGCGGGACGCTCCTCCTGGACGAGATCGGCGACCTGAGCCACGAGGCGCAGGCCAAGCTCCTGCGCGCCCTGGAGGCCGGCGAGATCGAGCGGGTGGGCGGCTCCGAGCCCATCCCCGTGGACGTGCGCGTCCTCTCCGCCACCAACAAGGACCTGCGCGCCGAGGTCTCCGCCGGGCGCTTCCGCGAGGACCTGTACTTCCGGCTGCACGTCATCCCCCTGCACCTGCCGCCGCTGCGCGAGCGCCGCGAGGACGTCCCCCTGCTGGTGGAGCACTTCCTGGCGCGCAACCGCGCCCGGACCGGGCTCCGCCCCCCTCGGGTGGCGCCCTCCGCGCTGGAGGCGCTCGCCCGCCACCCCTGGCCGGGGAACGTGCGCGAGCTGGCCAACATCGTGGAGCGGCTCACCATCCTGCACGCCGGCTCGGAGGTGGGGGTGGCGGAGATCCGGGCGCTGCTCGCGGGGGCCGCGGTGGGGTCCGGGCCGGACGGCGCCGGCAGCTTCCGCGACGACGAGGGGGGCTCGCTCTCCGACCGGCTGGACGAGTACGAGCGCTTCCTGCTCCTCCAGGCCCTGGAGGCGGGCGACGGGAGCATGGCCGAGGCCGCGCGCCGCCTGCAGACCGACCGCGCGAACCTGTACCGGCGCATGCGGCGCCTGGGGATCGAGCGTTGAAGGATGACACCGGCGCGCGTCGTTCCGACACGGAACGGCGGGCGGCCGCGCCCGGCAAGATCGGGCAAACCGCTGCGTGACATACGCTTGAGAGAACGCCGGCGAGCGGCACGGCGCGTGCCCTTCCGGGCCGCGTCCGCGCCGAGCCCGCTTCCCTTCACCGAGCCGACCATGCGCACCCCGCACCTCGCCCTCGCCGCCCTGCTCCTCGCCGCCGCGCCCGCCGCCGCGCAGGAGCCCGGGGAGGCGGCCGCCTCCCCGGCCGACACCGTCCGCCGCCTGGACCTCCCCCCGGAGGTGGCGGACGAGGTGGTCCGCTTCTTCAACGACCGGCGCACGCTGCACTTCAGCGGGCGCACGCGCATCCCGGAGGCGCGCTCCGTCAGCGGGGACGTGGCGGTGCTCGGCGGGCCGCTCGTGGTCGCCGGCCGGGTGGAGGGCGACGTGGTGGTGGTCAACGGCGACGTGGAGCTGCTCCCCGGTGCGGTGGTGGACGGCGACCTGACCGTGGTCGGCGGGGAGGTCAGGGGGATGGACGGCGCGCGCGTGGGCGGCGAGGTGCTCGCCTACGCCGAGCGCCTGCGCTACGTGGACCGCGGCGACCGCATCGCCCTGGTGGACCGGGCGCGGAGGAGCGAGCGGGACCGGGACGGGGAGCGCGGCTGGGAGCGCGACGCGGGGCTGGGGCGCGCCACATTCCTGGTGACCAGCGGCCAGAGCTACAACCGGGTGGAGGGGCTCCCCGTGCTCTTCGGCCCGCTGATCGAGACCGAGGGCTCCAACCCCTTCCGGGTACGCGCGCTGGCCGTGTACCGCACCGAGAACGGCCCCTTCCTGCGCACCGAGCGGTGGGGGCACGACGTGAGCGCCGAGCAGTTCCTGGGCGGGCGGCGCGAGCTGCGCGTGGGCGGCGGCGTGTACTCGGTGGTGGCGCCCATCGAGGACTGGCACCTGAGCGACACCGAGAACGGCCTTTCCACCTTCCTGTTCCACCGCGACTTCCGCGACCACTACGAGCGCAAGGGGTGGAACGCGTACGCCACGGTGGAGCCGCGCGGGACGCCGCTCTCCGTGACGGCGGGGTACCGCTCCGAGCGTCACGGCAGCGTGGCCGCGGGCGACCCCTGGACCATCTTCGACAACGGCGACCCCTGGCGCCCGCAGCCGCTGGTGGGCGAGGGGCGGCTGAACTCGGTGTTCGCGAGCGCGGCCCTCGACACCCGCAACGACCGCGACGAGCCCTCCACGGGCTGGTGGGTGCAGGGCGAGGTGGAGCACGCGCTGAACCACGACCTGGTGCGCCCCGCCGCGCTGAACCTGGTCCCCGACCCCGGGTTCGGGGGACCCACCTCGCCCGTCCCGGCGGAGGCGTACGGCACCTTCACCCGGGGGCTGCTGGACGTCCGCCGCTACAACCGCATCGACCCGGAGTCGCGCCTCAACCTCCGCCTGCTGCTGGGCGGGTCGCTGGACGGCTCGGCGCTCCCCCCGCAGCGGCAGCACGCGCTGAAC
>DATABU010000538.1:0-6546 GCA_036259415.1 Longimicrobiaceae bacterium | reverse complement strand
GCAAGGCGGCCCGCGACGCGTCCGCCCGGGGCGGCGGAGCCCCGATCAGCTCCTCCATCATCCACAGCCAGCGGCTGGCGGAGTGTACCCAGACCTCCTTGTAGACGTACGTGTTCTGCGACGGCCAGTACGGCAGGTCCGTGGCGCCGCGGCTCTGCATGCCGACCGGCAGCGACCCGACGAAGTCGCCGGAGGAGACGCTGTACTGCTGCGCCCAGTCGTACCCCTCGCCGTACATCGTGCTCTGCACGAACGGGTTGCGGCCGACGATCCACTGCGCCTGCCGGTGCGCCAGGTCCATCGCGGCGCTGTCGCCGCGGAGCCGGGCCGCCGTGGACAGGGCCTTCGCCTGCGAGAGCAGGACGCCGTAGTTGCCCCGCCGCGCGAACCAGACGGGGAAGGCGCGCAGGTACCAGCCGTCCCCCATCGGCATCCCCTCCAGCACCTGCGCGCGGTACGCCTCGCGGGTGGCCATGTGCAGCGCGCCCGAGTCCGGCACCTCCTTCTCGTCGCCCAGACGGTAGACGTAGGCTGGCAGCACGCCGTACGGTGCCGTGGTCGCCGCGGTCCGCTTCTGGTACTCGGCGTACAGGGCGGCCGTCGAGTACCACTTCATCCAGTCCGGGTGATCGGGGAGCGTCTCCACCAGCTGCGCCAGCGCGACGACCGGCGCCTGGTCGTTGCCGCGGTGGAACTGGTGGAAGAGCGTGTCGCGGTCCGGGCCGGTGTAGAAGAAGCCCGCGAGCGGGAACGCGCTTCCCACGCGGCGCCTCTGCTGCGAGCCGACGATGACGCGCGCCAGCTCCACGGCCCTGTCGGCGTACTTCCGGTTGCCCGTCGCCCGGTACAGCTCGAGCGAGGCGGTGATGCCGATGCCGGCGAGCTCCAGGGGCGTGGCCGCGAACGCGGGCGTGTGCCACGTCGAGGGGCCCTCGACCCCGGCGACGGCGTGGCTCCAGTCGTCCTCCGCGGTCCGCAGGCTGCGCGCGGCCAGCTCCGGCTCGGCGTCCCTGAGCACCCGGTAGGCGATCGCCGCGGCCGCCGCGGCGACGTAGTTCGCGTTCGGGTTGTCCTTCGCCTCGACCGTGCGGTCGTCCGCGTCGCCCACCACGTTGTTCGTCCACAGGTTGTGGCCCGCGAAGGCGACGCGGTAGCCGCCCTCGAAGCGCACGCGGAGCACCCAGTCGAGCCCCCACTTCGCCTCCTCGACCAGCCGCGCGACCAGCTCCGGGTCGCCGCCCCGCTCGCGGAGCCGCTCGGCCAGGGCGAACATCGCGTAGGTCGCCTCGCCGGTGTTGATCACGCCCTGCGACAGGTCTCCCGCGTCGTGCCAGCCGCCGCTCATCACGACGCGCCGGTCGCCGTGAGTCGCGAACCAGTCCAGGTGGTCCACGCCGTGCGAGCCGGGGACGGCGTAGCCGCACCGGTTGCCGTAGAAGAAGTTGAGCGCCTTCCAGACCGTCCCCTCCCAGACGTCGGCGCCAATGCGGAACGACCGCGTGGTCCGGTCGCCCGCCCGGAGGACGTAGCGGCCCGGCGCGTCCACCTCCGAGAAGTCCATCTGCCGGAAGACGCCGAGCCGGGTGCGCACCGTCTGCACCGGCCCGCGCAGCACGACCTCGCCGAGCGCGCGGTCGTCGACGCGGACGAGCTCGAACTCGGTGGCCGCCAGGTCGCTCGCGACCGCCGTCTTGGAGAACCCGGTCGGGTAGCCGGTGTGGCTGAACGAGATCCTCCGCGGCGCGACGCTCCACCCCGTGTGGTGGTCCGGGTCCACGCGCTGGAGCTCCAGCCGGCCGATCTCGAAGCCCACCCGGTCGCCGGGCGCCGCCAGCATCTTGTTGACCCAGTAGCCGACCTCGATGCCGGTCACGCGGTCGCGCGCGAGCGGCTCGATCTCCCAGACCACCTGCTGCCACCCTTCCGGGGCGAGCGTCACGTAGTGGATCCCCTCGCGGTCGTAGCGGTCGGGCACCTTCTCCGCTCCGTCGTTGCGCAGCACGATCTGCAGCGGGAGCATCGGGAAGCCGGAGACCTCCGGCCGGATCCACATCGACAGGCGGTTGTAGCCCCTCCAGTCCTCCCCCTCGAAGGCGCGCCGCAGGTTCACCGTCGACAGCCGGTTGCGGGTCGGCGCGGGCGTGGTCCCGAACATCCGCATGTCCACGCGCAGCACGCGCATCCCGCCGAGCCGGGGCTCGGCGGGGAAGGTGAGGTCGCCGGTCCCCGTGAGGCGCCAGGTCCCGGGCCGCGTCATGTCGTCCAGGACGCGGCTCGCGTGCACCTGCTTGCGGAGCCAGCCGAACTCCGCGGAGTTCTCGAAGGGGATCGGCATCAGGGCGCGCGGCGTCTGGCCGGCGCCGGGGGTGGGCGCGAGCGCGGCGACGCAGGTCGCGAGGACGGCGTGTCTGCTGCGGATCATCGGGGGGCAGGAAGGAGTGGGGACTCGCCATGCGGACGAGGAGCCAAGGTCCTGCGCCCCCGGCCGGAGCGCAAGGCCGGGGGCGCCCCGCCCCGGGCCCCTACTCCCCCGCGACGAGAGCCGCCACCCTCGGGGGCTCCACCTGCGGGGGCCGCCGCACCGCCCCGAAGAGCGAGGGGATGCGCGTCGCCAGCACGCCGAGCAGCTCGCGCGACGCGGTCCCCACCACGCGCGACACGTCGCGGGCCAGCAGCCCCAGCGCGTACGCCAGGTCCTGCGCCTCGCCCTCCGCCGGCCCCAGCGCGCGGAGCACCGCGACCCGGTGCTTCATCAGCAGCGGACGCACGTAGCGCACCGGGTTGAAGTCGGCCACGTGCCGCGCCCCCAGCCCCTCGATGAGCGCCACCGCGCGCCCGAAGTACGTCATCTCGCCGGTGAGCACCACGGGCCAGTCGTACAGCACGCGCATCACCTCGTCCGCCAGGGCGCGCTGCACCGTAGCCAGCTCGGCGCCCCGCTCGGTCATCTCCAGGATCAGCCCGACCAGGCGGCGGATGGTCTCGCGGTCCGTCTCCGGCGCCACCAGGCCCAGGTCGAAGAAGCCCTGCACCACGCGGTCCGCGTCGCCGCGGACCGCGGCCAGCGCGGTGTGCACCAGGTGGTGCCGCGCCGTGGGATCGACCTCGATCACCATCCCGAAGTCCAGGAGCACCAGCGCGCCGTCCGGGCGCACCAGCAGGTTCCCGGGGTGGGGATCGGCGTGGAAGAGGCCGTCGACCAGCATCATCTGGATGTACGCCTCCACGACCGCGTCCACCACCCGCTCCGGATCGACGGCGCCGGCCGCGACCAGCGGCTCGATCCGGTCCACGCGCGTCCCCTCCACGAACTCCAGCGCCAGCACGCGGCGGTGCGCCATCCCGTCGATCACCCGGGGGACGACCACCCGCGGGTTGTCCGCGAAGCGCTCGCCGATGGCGCGGGCGTAGGCCGCCTCCCTGCGGAAGTCCATCTCGTCGGCGATGCGCCGCTCGAACTCGTCCAGCGCCACGCCCAGGCCGCGGAGCTGCGGATGCGGACGGAGCCGCTCCACCCAGCCCAGCACGCGGCGGACGAAGCGCGTGTCGTGCTCCACGAGCGCCTCCACGCCGGGCCTGAGCACCTTCACCACCACGTCCTCACCCCGGTAGCGGGCGCGGTAGACCTGCCCGAGCGAGCCCGCCGCCAGCGGCTCCCGGTCGAACGCCTCGAACACCTCGTCCACCGGCGCGCCGTACGCCGCGGTCAGCTCGCGCTCGATCTCCGGGAAGGGGACGCAGGGCACGCGGTCCGTCAGCGCGCTCAGCGCCCCCAGGTAGGGCTCCGGCACCACGTCCGGCCGGGCCGAGAACACCTGGCCGATCTTGACGAAGGTGGGCCCGAGCTTCGGGATCGCGAGCGCCAGGCGCCGCGCCCGGCGCTGGTGGAACGCGGGGGTGCGGCGCGCGGGAGCCCCCCAGAACAGCAGGCGCCGCCGGTCGCGCGCGAAGGAGAGCGCGAACGGGAGCAGCCGGACCAGCAGGAAGAGAGTGCGCATCTTTGACCACGGGACAAGCAGCACGCGGCGCCGCGGAGGGTCCGCCGCGCCGCGTCCTGTACCCGCCCGGGACTCCGCGGTTCGTCGCGGCCCGGCTAGTCGTGCTTGCCTCCGTCCACGGCGTCCATAAGTTGCGTGCACGACCGCCGGTCCGGCTCCTTCGCTCCGACGCGCCCGCAGCCCGGGCAGGGGACGCCGCTCCGCCGGAGATCCCGCCGCCCGGCTGAAGGCGCATCGAGCCGCAGATCCCGCCCCCCTCAACCGGAGGTGTCCGTGTCCGCCGAGGACCCGTACCGCGTCCCGAAGGCTCTGCGCGACCGCTTCGACCGGATCGCCGCCCTCACCGACGATTTCGCGGCCGAACACCTGAACGAGGAATTCGCCGGGGTCTGCCGGCGCATGGCCGCCGCCCTGGCGCGAAAGCGCCCCTCGCCGCTCGGCGGCGGACAGCCCCGTACGTGGGCGGCCGGCATCCTGTACGCCGTGGGATGGGTCAACTTCCTGTCCGACCCGTCCCAGGAGCTGCACATGACCACGGCGGAGCTGGCGGAGAAGGCGGGGGTGGGACAGAGCACCATCGCCGCGCAGTTCCGGAAGATCAGGGACGCGCTCGACCTGGGGCGCTTTCACCCGGAATGGACCCTGCCGAGCCGCATGCAGGACAACCCGCTCGCGTGGATCCTCCTGGTCGACGGCCTCCCGGTCGACGTGCGGCGGGAGCCCCGGGAAGTGCAGGAGGAAGCGTTCCGCCTGGGGCTGATCCCCTTCGTCCCCGCCGCCGACCCTCCGCCGGCGGAACGCGGGACGCGCCCCGGGCCTCCCGGCTTGGATGGGCGAACCGGCGACCCAGGACCCGTCTACCAGCTCCGCATCGAGCTGGAGGAGGTGAGACCGGCCATCTGGCGGCGTGTCCTGGTCCCCGCGGACGCGACCCTCGCAGGGCTCCACCGGGTCATCCAGGCCGCCATGGGATGGCAGGACGCACACCTCTGGAGGTTCCAGGCGCGGGGCGTGGAATACTCCGAGGGCGCCCTCGAGGGGAGCCGGAGCGCGAGCGGGACCCGGCTGCAGGACGTGGCGCGCCCCGGGGACGTCCTCCGGTACGAGTACGACTTCGGGGACTCCTGGGAGCACCGCGTCCGCGTGGAGAAGGCGCTCCCCGCCGAGCCCGGGCGCGAGTACCCGGTCTGCGTGGCCGGCGAGCGCGCCTGCCCGCCCGAGGACTGCGGCGGCCCTCCGGGGTACGAGCACCTCCTCGACGTCCTGTCCGACCCGGCCGACCCCGAGCACGAGGACCTGCTGGAGTGGGTCGGTGGAGAGTTCGATCCGGAGGCGGTGGAGCTGAGGGCGATCAACCGCCGGCTCGCCCGCACCCGGCCCCGGGAGGGCGGCGGAGGAGGAGCGGACCCGGGCGGCCTTGTCTCGCTCCGCCAGGGAGCGGAGGCCGCCCTCCGCGAGGCGGCCGAGGCCCTGCAACAGATCATGGCCGAAAACCCGGCGGCCACGCTCGGCGAGCTCAACGCGCTGCTGGGGAGCGCAGCGGGGAGCTTCAACGCCCGGCCGCAGGCGGACCTCGGCGGGCTCTCGCCGGCGGAGGCTCAGCGGCTGCTGGATGCCGACTGGGAGGGCGCCGGAAGCGCCGTGCGGCTGAACGAAGCGCTCACCCTGGACGACCTCGCTACTTCGCGCACGCTCCACGACGCGCGCCTCTTCCTGGAGATCCTCGGCACGCTGGGGGAGGTGAAGGCCACTCCCAAGGGGAACCTGCCGCGCGCGTTCGTGGCTGCCTTTCGCGAGCGGATGCGGGAGCCGGCCCCCGCCGGGCGGGACTGGCTCTCCGGGCGCAAGATCGTCAACGAGGAGGACGTCATGGCGCTCCACCTCACGCGGATCCTCCTGGAGCTGGGCGGGCTCGTCAAGCGCCGCAAGGGGCTCTTCAGCATGACCCGGGCGGGAGAGAAGCTGGCGGGGGATGAGGCCGCCGGGAAGCTCTTCGCCACCCTCTTCCGCACGCACTTCCGCCGGTTCAACCTGGCGTACCTGGACGGCGTCCAGCCGGTGCCAGCGCTCCAGCACACCGTCGCGTTCTCCCTCTACCGGTTCGGCCGGGGTGGCGGTGATTGGAAGAGGCCCGAGGAGCTGAGCGGCGAGATGGTCCTCCCCGCGGTCCGCGAGGAGCTGCCCGAGGATCCGCACTTCGACCGGGTCTCGCTCATCACGGAGACCCGCGTCCTGCGACCGCTGGAGGGCTTCGGCCTGGCGGAATCGAAGGAGCTGCCGCGGGAGCCCGGACAATGGAGAGATCCTCGGGCGTATCGAAAGACGCCGCTCTTCGACCGGTTCCTCGGCTTCGAGCTGTAGGCGCGGCGAAAGAGGACAGCAACAGCAGAGCCCCCCGATCCGGATCGGATCGGGGGGCTCTGAAGAAAAGGGCTGGCAGCGCCGTACTCTCCCACCGGGTGGCCCCGGCAGTACCATCCGCGCAGTGGGGCTTAACTTCCGAGTTCGGGATGGGATCGGGTGTATCCCCCACGCCATCGCCACCAGC
>DATABU010000537.1:0-5045 GCA_036259415.1 Longimicrobiaceae bacterium | reverse complement strand
TTGTCCTGGAGGAGGCGCATGATCTCCAGGGCGGGGCTCTCGCGCAGGTCGTCGACGTCCTTCTTGTAGGCGACGCCCAGGACCAGGATGCGGCTGCCGCGCACGGCCTTGGCCTCGTCGTTGAGCGCGTCGGCCACCTTGCGCACCACGAAGGCCGGCATCTCGGAGTTGATCTCGCTGGCCAGCTCGATCATGCGCGTCTTGAAGGCCAGCGTCCTCATCTTCCAGGAGAGGTAGTGCGGGTCCAGCGGGATGCAGTGCCCGCCCAGCCCGGGTCCGGGGGTGAACTTCATGAAGCCGAAGGGCTTGGTTCCCGCCGCCTCGATCACCCCCCAGACGTCCACGCCCAGCCGGTCGCACGCCTGCGCCAGCTCGTTGGCCAGCGCGATGTTGATCATCCGGAAGGTGTTCTCGTACACCTTCGTCAGCTCCGCCGCCTCGGCGCTCTCGACCGGCACCATGGTGTCGAAGACCCGGCCGTAGAAGGCCAGCCCCGCCTCCAGGCACGACGGCGTCACGCCCCCGATCACCTTGGGCGTGTTTCGCGTCTGCCACCGGATGTTGCCCGGGTCCACGCGCTCGGGGGAGAAGCAGAGGAAGAAGTCCTCGCCCGCGCGCAGGCCGCTCTGCTCCAGGATGGGGAGGAGCACGTCGCGGGTGGTCCCCGGGTAGGTGGTGCTCTCCAGGACCACCAGCTGCCCGGGCCGCAGCGTCCGCGCGACGGCCTCCCCCGCCGCCACGACGTAGGAGAGGTCGGGGTCGCGGGTCTTGTTCAGCGGGGTGGGGACGCAGATGGAGACCACGTCGCACTCTCCCAGCCGGCCCAGATCCGCGGTCGCGGAGAGGAGCCCCTCGCCGACGTACGCCCGCAGCACCTCGCCGGGGACGTCCTGGACGTGGCTCTCGCGGTGGTTGACGCCGGCGACCACGCGCTCGTCCACGTCGAAGCCGACGACGCGGTAGCCGCTGCGGGCCACCTCCACTGCGAGCGGGAGGCCCACGTAGCCGAGGCCGACCACGCCCGCGGTGGCCGTGTGGTCGGCGAACTGGTCCAGGAGTGTGTGGCGCGTCTGGGGCATCGGTCCTGACGTGGCGGTGGGGCCGCGGCGCCGGAGCGTCCGCCGCGGCGCGGTGCGCTCGGCCTCTGGTCCCCAAGCACCTGCCGTGCCGCACGGGCCCGTCTCGCCGCGCCGGGGACGCGGGGCGCCGCGGGGCCCTGGAACTGTCGTGGCGGCGCCACAGGTGTTGACGGCGGGGCGCCCCCCAGAGCGGCTCCCGGTGCGGCGGCGGCTCCACGCCGCGTGGCCGCCGGGAGCACCGCGGCTCTTTCGCGGCGGGGGTGGGGCATGGATCTTTCACGCCCCGGCGGGCGCCGGGACACCACCCCCAACCACCCTCCGCATGCCCCAGTCGATCGCCGCCCTCCGGGAGCGGCTCTCCGGATCGCCCGCGTACGCCGTGCTGCGCTCGCTGCGCCGCGCGCCCGACCGCCTCCTCCACCCGTCGCGCAGGCGCGCCGCGCTGCGCGAGCTGCGGGAGATGGACACCCCACACAGCGTGGTGTTCGTCTGCTACGGCAACATCTGCCGGAGCCCGTACGCGGCGGCGGCGTTCGAGCTGGCGCTCCCGCCGGCGCTGTCCGGAATCCGCGTCGCCTCGGCGGGAATGGTGGGGGCCAACCGGCCGTCGCCCCGGGAGGGGATCGCCGTGGCGGCCCGGCGGGGGGTGGACCTGTCCGCCCACCGGGCGACGCTGCTCACCCGCGAGGCCGCGCGCACGGCCGGCCTGGTGGTGGTGATGAGCGGGGACCAGCGGCGCTCCGTGGTCCGCGACTTCGGACGGGAGCCGCGGGGGATCGTGGTCCTGGGCGACCTGGACCCCAACCCCATCGACCTGCGCGCCGTGCGCGACCCGTGGCGGCAGCCCGAGGCGGCGTTCGAGGACAGCTACGACCGCATCGACCGCTGCGTGCGCGCGCTGGTGCGGGCGCTGGCGGAGGCCGCCGACGGCGCGGCCGCCGCCCCCCGCGAGACCGCCTCCGCGGGACGCGGGTAGCGCCCTCGTGTTGGAGGCATGCCTCACCTGCCGGGCCGTCGCACGCGGCTCCCGCCCCGCGGCGCGTCCGGGGGGGCGCGGAACGCCAGCCGCCGCGGCGCGATCCCGCCCGCAGCGCCCCGCCCGCGCGCCCGGCCCGGTCCCTGCTCGGGGACGCCGCCGGAACGAAGCCGAGACCGCCACACGCCGACCATGCGCCATCACTTCACCGTAGACGTCGAGGAGTACTTCCAGGTCTCCGCCATGGAGCCGCACGTCCCCCGCGCCAGCTGGGACGCCCTCCCCTCCCGGGTGGAGGCGGGGACCCGGCAGCTCCTGGAGCTGCTGGCGGAGAGCGGAGCACAGGGGACCTTCTTCATCCTGGGCTGGATCGCCGAGCGCCACCCCGGCCTGGTCCGCGACATCGCGGCTGCCGGGCACGAGGTGGCCTCCCACGGGTGGGGGCACCGCCGGGTGACGCACATCACCACGGAGCAGTTCCGCCGCTCCGTGCGCGCCTCCCGCGAGGTGCTGGAGGAGCTCACGGGCGCGCGGGTGGTGGGATACCGGGCGCCCAGCTTCTCCATCACGGCGGGGCGCGAGTGGGCGCTGGACGTGCTGCTGGAGGAGGGCTACCGCTACGACTCCAGCCGCTTCCCCATCCGCCGCAGGGGGTACGGGTTCGCCGGGGGCGGCCGCGACCCGCACTGGCTGGACCGCCCTGCCGGGCGCCTGGGCGAGGTGCCCCCGGCCACCCTCCGCCTGGGCGGGAACAACCTCCCGGCGGGCGGCGGCGCGTACTTCCGCCTCTTCCCGTACGGGCTGGTGCGGGCGGCGTTCCGCGAGGCCGAGGCGCGCGGCGCGCCGGCCACCTTCTACATCCACCCGTGGGAGCTGGACCCGGAGCAGCCCCGCGTCCCCGTTCCCCTCGCCACGAGGGTGCGGCACTACGGCGGGCTGCGCAGGACGGTGCCCCGGCTGCGGAAGCTCCTGGGCGAGTTCCGCTTCCAGCCCATCGCGCGGACCCTGGGGATGGAGGCGGAGCCGTGCCTGGCGCGCTGAGCGCCGCGGCCGGCGCGCCGCCCCGGGTGCGCGAGGTGGAGGCGGGGGACGCCGCCTGGGACCGCTGGGTGGCCGGCGCGGAGGGGAGCACCTTCTGCCACCTGGCGGGGTGGCGCGAGGTGATGGGCGACGTGCTGGGGCACCGGTGCAGCTACCTGGCCGCGGTGGAGGAGGACGGGAGCTGGTCCGGGGTTCTCCCCCTGGTGCGGGTGCGGAGCCGCCTCTTCGGGCACTACCTGCTCTCCATGCCCTTCCTCAACGACGGCGGACCGCTGGGGACGCCGGGGGCGCGGCGCGCGCTGGCGGGGCGCGCGGTGGACGAGGCGCGGCGGCTGGGGGTGGACCTGCTGGAGCTGCGCGTCCGGCAGCCGCTGCGCGGCGAGCTGGCCGAGTCGCAGCGCAAGGTGACGGTGCTCCTCCCGCTCCCCCCGACCGCGGAGGAGCTGTGGGAGAAGGGCTTCCGCGCCAAGCTCCGCAGCCAGGTCCGCCGCCCGCAGAAGGAGGGGCTGACCACGCGCTTCGGGGCGGGGGAGGCGGCGGCCTTCTACGAGGTGTTCGCCCGAAACATGCGCGACCTGGGGACGCCGGTGCTCCCCCGCGCCTGGTTCGAGCGCATCGCCAGGGTCTTCCCGGAGCAGGCCGTCTTCGGGGTCGTGTACTCCGGCGACACGCCGGTCGCGGCGGGGTGCGGCTTCTTGTGGGGCGGGGAGTTCGAGATGACCTGGGCCTCGTCGCTGCGCGAGTTCAACTCGGTCTCGCCCAACATGCTCCTCTACTGGTCGTTCATGGAGCACGTGATCGGTAGGGGGGCGCGGGTCTTCAACTTCGGGCGGTGCACGCCGGGGGCGGGGACGCACCGCTTCAAGCTGCAGTGGGGCGGCCACGACGTCCCGCTCCCCTGGGCGCAGTGGTCGGCGAGCGGCGTGGCCGCGACCCCGTCGCCGGACCGGCCGGTGTTCCGGCTGGCCACCGCCGCCTGGCAGCGGATCCCCGTCCCGGTGGCCAACCTGGTGGGGCCGACGCTCGCCCGGCGGCTCCCCTGAGCGCGCGGCCGGCCCCGTGCTGAGGCACCAGCTGGCGGTGTACTCGCCCGTGTCGCTGCGGGCGGGCGGGCGGGCCGCGGGCGACGCCCTCCCCTTCCGGGCCGACCCGCGGCCGCTGCTGCTGGACGAGCTGCTCAGCGACTACGCGGCTGAGACGGGCGTGCTCGCCGGGAGCGGGACCCAGGCGCTGCATCTCGCGCTGGAGGAGGCGAAGCGGCGGGGCGGTGGCGCTCCTGTGGCGCTTCCCGCTTTCACCTGCTACGATGTGGCATCGGCCGCAGTGGGGGCGGACGTGCGGGTGGCGCTGTACGACGTGGACCCGGAGACGCTGGCCCCGGACCCGGCCTCGCTGGAGCGGGTGCTCGCCGCCGGGGCGGGCGCGGCCCTGGTGGGGCCGCTCTACGGGGTCCCCCTCCCCTGGGAGGAGCTGCGCGCCCTCGCCGACCGGCACGGCGCGGTGCTGGTCGAGGACGCCGCGCAGGGGCACGGCGCCTCCTGGCGGGGGCGCCCGCTGGGGAGCCTGGGCGACCTGAGCGTGCTCAGCTTCGGGCGGGGGAAGGGGTGGACCGGCGGGCGCGGCGGGGCGCTGCTCGCCCGCGGGGGCCACGGCGGGCCGCTCCGCGCGCTCCCGGAGCCGCACGCCGCGGCGGAGGCGAAGACCGCTGCGCTGGTGGCCGCGCAGTGGCTGCTCGGCCGGCCGGGGGTGTACGGGATCCCGGCCTCCATCCCCGGCCTGGGGCTGGGCGAGACGGTGTACCACGACCCCGCGCCGCCGGAGGGGATCACCCGGGCGGCGGCGGCGCTGGTCCGCCACGGCCGCGAGGCGTCCCGGCGCGAGGGCGAGGCGCGCCGGGCCAGCGCGGCGGCGCTCCTGGCGCGGCTCCGCGATGCCCCGGGGGTGCGGGC
>DATABU010000536.1:0-2047 GCA_036259415.1 Longimicrobiaceae bacterium | reverse complement strand
CGTCTTCTGCGCGCTTCGGCGGGTCCGGTCCTGGGCACTGGGCGCTTGCAACTGCGAACCACGTCTCTGGGCATGTCCCCGCTGCGCGGGGCCGGGCTGCGGGGACATGCCCAGAGACGTGGTTCGCAGTTGCAAGCGCCCAGTGCCCAGGACCGGACCCGCCGAAGCGCGCAGAAGACGGACGAGCGTCAGCTGCGCCCCAGGTCGCGCGTGGTGACGCTGAGCGAGAACCCGCCCGAGCTGACGACCATGACCTCGCGGAACACCTTGGAGGCGACCTCCAGGTAGTTGCCGTAGTAGTCGGTGGACTCCTTCGCGTAGAACTGCACCACCGACGCGCGGATGAGCGGCACCACGGGGTTCCCCGTCGTGGCGCTGTCGCGGAGGACGCCGTCGAAGAGGAAGTTGGTGGAGAGCGCGTCCCTGACGGCGGCGATCAGGTCGCCCTGCTTGAGGATGCTGCGCGCGGCGTACGCCTTCCCCCCGCTGGTCTGCACCGAGACGTCGACCGGCACGGTGCCGAACTTGTACGAGCGCCGGAGCACGGTGGCGAGCCCGGTGCCGACCGCCGTGCTGTCGGTGACGATCCGCTGGAGGTAGCCGGTGCTGGTGCGCTCGAGGTCGGCGACGCGGACCCCGTCGGCCGAGCCGATGGTCTGCTGCAGCTTGTTGTGGAGCGCGATCCAGGGGTCGATCCCGATGACGTTGAAGTGCGGCTCGGCGGGCGACACGGGCGCGCGCGCCTCGGCGCCGGCGTCGGGCCCGGCCACGGAGTCGCAGGCGGCCAGCACGGGGGCGGCCACCACCACGGCGGCCACACCGGCGGCGGTGCCCAGGAACTCGCGGCGGCCGGGGGCGGCCTTGGCGTCGGCGGTGGGGTCGGGGCTCTGCTCGTTCATGTACGTCCTCGCGTGTGGAGGGTTCGAGCACGCCGGCCGGGGCGGGGACCGGGCGCTGCTGGACGCCCGGCAGCCGGCGATTCGTGCCGCCGGACGGAGTGTCCGGGCGGCGGCCTGAAAAGATTGGGAAGGGTACCCCGGAGGAGGCGCGGAAGCGGCACCGGAGCACCGTCCCGTCCGTCCGGGGACGAGAAGGATAAAGAGCCCTCCGGGCGCGAGCAAGCAGTTCGTCGCGGCCGCCGCAACTGCCACGGCCGCTGGTAGCAGCGTCCGTTTTAAGGCGCGGAACGCGCCGTTCTCCCGCGCCGCGGCGTGCCGTGTATCCGCTCGCACGGCCGGGTGCTATCTTCCGCCGCGACGACGCGCATTCCGCCGAAGAGGAGCGAGACGATGCCGGAGACGCAGGACGTGAACGCCGACACGGTGGAGCCGGAGGACGACGCGGCGTACGCGTGGTGGCGCGACACGCACCCGGACGGCTACGTGCTGGCGGTGCGGGCGCGGAAGCCCCCGATGCTGCACCGCGCGCGCTGCCGCGACGTGGACCGCGACGCCCACCCGGGGCGGCTGAAGGCGAAGGGGAGCCGGCAGGTCTGCTCGGACGCCAAGTCGGCGCTCCGGGCCTGGCTCGCGCGCGAGGTGCCGGAGCACGCGGGGCTCGTGGACCGCTGCCCCAAGTGCGCGCCCTGACCCCGGCGGCCGCCGCGGGCGAAACGCGCGGGGCCGATCGCGCGTAGTGCTCCTCCGCCGCCGCCCCGGACCGAGCCGGGCGCCGGCGCGGAACCCGAGCGAACGAACCCTGGAGACTCCGAGAATGGACGCCGGCTTCCTGGCCATGCTGATCCCCGTGCTCGCCCTGTCCATCGGGCTGGTCACGGCCATCAAGCGCCCCGCCCGGGCCCTGGCCCCGCGCCGCGACGAGGCGGACGACGCGGAGGAGCGGGCACTGGCGGCGGAGGTCGACGAGCTCCGCCGCGAGCTGGCCGACACGCGGACGCGCCTGGACTTCGTGGAGCGCCTCCTGGAGAAGCCGCGGGAGCCCGCCCGCCTCGCCGAGGCCGCCGCACCCGGGAGCACGCCGTCGGCGTAAGGACGAAAAGCAAGTCTCACGCAGAGGAGCAGAGGCAGCAGAGAACCCCATGAAGTTC
>DATABU010000535.1:0-11959 GCA_036259415.1 Longimicrobiaceae bacterium | reverse complement strand
GCAGTCCGCGGCCCGTCCGTGGGGGAAGGGCCGTGCGCGGCTGCCGGCGTCCTGCCGCGGCGAGACGACCGGGAACCGGTACGCCATCCGGTTTGCGCGGCCGCCGTCGTACCCCCAGTGGCCGGTGTCGCACTCCGCCGCGGTGGGGTAGCCGCCGTGCTTCCCGTGCGCCACCCAGACGACCGGAGCGCCCCGCGGGGGCCCGTCCGCCCAGGCGAACCGCTCCAGCTCCGCGCCCTCGTACCAGCGGCACCGCCCCGCGGAGCGCCCGTGGCAGTGCGCGGAGAGGAACACCCGCTCCGCCGTCCAGCGCCGGGCCGCGGGATCGAACGCCACGTCCACGACGGCGGCCTCCGAGTCGCCCGCGTGGCCGCGGCAGATCCACCGCGTCACGATGCAGACGGGGAGGGTCCACCCGCAGTCGCGGTAGTACGCCGGCATGTAGACGATCCGCATCCCCCCGCCCGACGGCCGTCGCTGCACGGCGTACAGGTACTCCCCGCCCAGCCGCCGCAGCCCCGGGTCCCACCCGCACTCCCGCTCGTCCACCACCAGGAGCGGCGCGAACGCCGCCGCCAGCTCGTGCTCGCACCGGTCGGCGACGCCGTCCCGGTCCAGGTCGCGGGCGGGCTCCGCCGCGCCGGCGCACTCAGCCGGAGTCCAGGCGACCCGGAGCCCGGCCGCGGGCCGCTCCGACCCGTGGCCGGACGACGGAGAGGTCCCTGCCGGACCGACTCCTGCGCACGCCGACGACATGGCCAGGACGCCGAACGCCAGACGGAGCCGTCTCCAGGCGGGAGCCACGGCCCGGGACGACCGTCTCAGCGGGAGACCAGCTCGTCCAGCCGCTTCGCGGAGAACCCCGCCGTCGCCCGCTCCCCCGCGACCACCACCGGGCGGGTGACGAACGTGTACTCCTCCGCCATCAGCCGCAGCATCTCCTCCTCCGAGAGATCGCGCTCGTGCAGCCCCATCTGCCGGTACTTCATTGCGCGCCGCGAGAAGAGCTTCTCCGCCCCGCCCACGCGCTCCGCCAGCCCGCGCACCTCGTCGGCGGTGAGCCGGTCCGTCTTGAGGTCGTGGAAGCGGTCCACCCGGACACCCTTCCCTTCGAGGTACGCCACCGCCTTCTGGCAGGTGGAGCAGTGCGGAAGCCCGTACACCGTGACGCCCATCCTCACCTCGCCGAAGAAGTTGCCGTTCAGCCGTCGCAGTTCCCGCAGTACCCCTCAATCCTTTGCGGAGGGAGACCCGGGGGCGGTTTCCCGGAGCTCCCGGAGCGGCCCCAGCTCCAGCCCCACCGCAAACGCGAGAGGCCGCCCCAACCTAAGGAGCGGCCCCTCGCACCGACAGGCCAAAAAGGCTCAGGCCGCCGTGTGCGCCGTCGCCAGGTACTCGGAGCACAGCCGGTGCACCTCGTCGTCCGCAAAGGTGTGGTCGCAGCGCTTGGCCGCCTCGAAGACGTGGTTGCAGAGCCCCTCGTCCGAGACGTCGTAGCCGTGCTGCACCAGCCAGTAGCGGACGTTGGAGATCCCGCTCATGTGCGACACCTCGATGCGCTGCCGCAGCCCGAAGAGCCCCGCCGGGACCCCCGAGTAGACCCGGTCTGCCAGCCATGCGTCGCCCTTGGACTCCGCCTTGATGATGGCCGCGGCGTGCACCCCCGTCGCCGTGCGGAAGGCGTCCGAGCCGAACACCGGCCAGTTGTAGGGGAGCGGCACCTGGCATGCCTCCGCCACCAGCGCCACGTACTCCCCCAGCCGGGTCAGGTCGCGGTCGTGCAGCCCGATGAGCTTGAGGTTCACCAGGAGGAGGTCCATCTCGGTGTTCCCGCAGCGCTCCCCCACCCCCAGGCCGGTCGCGTGCACCCGGTGGGCGCCCTCCTGGATGGCCGCCAGCGTGTTGGAGATGGCCAGGCCGCGGTCCCGGTGCCCGTGCCAGTCGATCTTCACCTCCTCGCCGCTGGGCGCCACGATCTCGTCGCGGACGAAGCGCAGCAGTCGCCGCACCCCCCCCGGCGTGGCGTGCCCGACGGTGTCCGCCAGGCAGATGCGGCGGGCGCCGCAGCGGATGGCGGTGCCGTACAGCGCCTTGAGCGTCTCGGGCGCGGCGCGGGTGGTGTCCTCGGTCACGTACATCACCGGGAGACCCTCGCGCACCGCGAACGAGACCGCCTCCTCCGTCGCGCGGAGCATCCGGTCCAGCGTCCAGTCCTCCGCGTACTGCCGGATGGGGGAGGAGCCGATGAAGGTGGACGCCTCGATGGGGATCCCCACCCGCTGCGACACCTCCACGATGGGGCGCACGTCGGCGACCACGGTGCGCGCCGCGCAGTTCGCGGAGATCGGGAGCCGCGAGTCGGCGATCTCGCGCGCCAGCCGCTCCACGTCCTGCACCGCGCGGGGGCCCGCGCCCGGGAGGCCGATGTCGGCCGAGTGGATCCCCAGGTCGGCCATGAGGTGCAGCAGCCGGACCTTGTCCTCGATGCGCGGATCCGTGACGGAGGGCGACTGGAGGCCGTCCCGGAGCGTCTCGTCGTCCAGCTCCACGGTGCGGACGTTCCCGTAGTCGGACGACCCCTGGACTGTGTTCCAGTCGAAGATCAAGTCGCGCTCGAGCATTCGATCCCTCGCGGGCTGGTGGAGGCGGACAGGGCCGGGCGGGGTGGGCTCTCCCCCGGGGAAGCGCGCGCCGGGGCTGGAGACGGGCTCCCCGCCGTGTGCGCGTGCTCGCAACATACAGCCGCCCCTGGGCTTGCGAAAGCCGCCTCTGGGCTTGCGAAACCGGGTACTTCGCGACGCGGAACATCAGTTCTCTTGCCTAAACCGTACGGAGATGCATCTTCCGCGCCGCCCCGACATGACGCGATTTGACACGGCGCCCGCCGAAGAACCATCATTCCGCGCCCCCGCACCCCTCGCCCCGGCCGACCCGATGCAGCTGAACCGTCTCCTCGCCCACCCCGCGGTCGCCCGCGCCCGCGCGCTCATCCACGAGAGCGACGCGGAGACGCTGCGCGAGCAGGTGGAGCTGGTGCGCGTCCCCGCGCCCTCGTTCGCCGAGGAGGAGCGCGGCGCGCGGGTGCGGGCGCGCTTCGCCGAGCTGGGGCTGGCCGAGGCCGGGTGCGACGAGGTGGGGAACGTGCTGGCCCGGCTCCCCCGCCCCGCCGAGCCCGGCGCGGCCCCGGTGGTCGTCTCGGCGCACCTGGACACCGTGTTCGCCGCGGGGACGGACCTCACGCCGCGCCACGAGGGCGACCGCGTCTACGCGCCGGGGATCACCGACAACACCCGGGGGCTGGCCGCGCTCCTGGCGCTGGCGCGGGTGCTGCGCGGGGCCGGGATCCGCACGCGGCGGCCGCTGCTCTTCGTCGCGACCGTGGGCGAGGAGGGGATCGGCGACCTGCGCGGCGTGAAGCACCTCTTCCGCGAGGGCTCGCCGCTGCGGGACGCGGCGGCGTTCCTGTCCCTGGACGGCTCGGGGACCGGGCGGATCGTGCACCGCGCCATCGGCTCCCGCCGGCTGCGCGTGACGGTGCGCGGCCCCGGCGGCCACTCCTGGGCCGACCGCGGCGCCCCCAACCCCGTGCAGGCGCTCAGCGCCGCGGTGGTCGCCATGGGCCGGGTGCAGCCGCCCCCCTCCGCCCGCTCCGCGGTGACCGTGGCGCGCATCGGCGGCGGCACCAGCATCAACTCCATCCCCGCCGAGGCGTGGGCGGAGATCGACCTGCGCAGCGAGACCCCGCAGCCGCTGGTGCGGCTGGAGGAGGAGGTCCGCGCCGCCGTGCACGCCGCGGTGGAAGCCGAGAACCGCGCCCGGGGGCGCCGCGGCCGCGCCCTCACCCACTCCTTCGACACCATCGGCGACCGGCCCTCCGGCGCGACCGACCCGGACGCGGAGCTGGTCCGCGCCGCGGTGGAGGTGACCCGCGCCCTGGGCGACCAGGCCGAGCTGGCCGCCTCGTCCACCGACTCCAACGTCGCCATCTCGCTGGGGATCCCCGCCGTCACGGTTGGCGCGGGCGGCGAGTCCGGCGGCGTGCACACCCTGGGCGAGTGGTACTGCAACCGCGGCGGGCCGCGCGGGATCGAGCGGGCGCTGCTGATCGTGCTGGCGGTGGCGGGGGTCGCGGAGGAGTGAACTGCTGGGGTTGGGCGTGCCCCTCGCTGGCGCTCGGGTCGGGCTGCGGCTCCGTAGGGCAGCAAACAACGCTGCCCAACGGAGGCGAGCCCCGGGAAACTGCCCCCGGGTCTCGCCGCTTCGCGCTCGCATCCCTCACGCAAGTTCTTGCGGCTCTTTCACCTATCCTCCCCTCGCCCAGAATTGGGAGAGGGTGGCGAGCCTCAAGCGAGCAGGGGGAGGGGCGCAGTTCTCCCCTCCCCCCTTGCGGGGGAGGGGCCGGGGGAGGGGGGTCGGGGTCCCGGCCTCAGTTCCGGAAGTGCCAGCGGATGCCGTAGATGATCCGGGCGCGGGGGAACGGCCGGGTCGGGAGGTCGCCGGCGGTGCGCAGGTCGAAGACGTTCTCGGCGATCAGGAAGGCGCGCACGTCGATCACGCGGACCTGGAGGAACGCGTTCACCAGCGTGTAGGGCTCGCTGGTCAGGGGCGCGGGGAGCTCCTCGTCGTCGGGGTCGGGGTCCACCTGCGGGACCAGCGCGGCGCCGCGGCGCACCACCTCCACGCGGAGGGTGGGCTCCAGGTTGCCGGTGTAGAAGACGTCGTGGAACTCGAGCGCGGCGCGGCCCTGGTCCTCGGGGAGGAAGGGACGGCCGCCGGTGTCGGTCCACCGGGTGTACCAGCCTTCCAGGCGCAGCCAGGAGCGGAGCAGGGGCGTGGAGACGTAGGCTTCCACGCCGGTCGACGGCCCCGCGGCGGTCGCGCGGCCCAGGTCGTCGTCCAGGCGCAGGCCGAAGGGGGGCACCAGGTCCTCGTCCAGGCGGACGAAGGCGCCGCCCACGATGGCGCCGGGGCGGCTCCACTCCGCGCCGGCCCGGAAGCCGGAGAGCGAGGGCGCCGCCGTGCCGAAGAGGGGGACGGTGTCCGCGCGCTCCTCCGCGAAGGGGATGATGGTGTACGCATTGACGGAGTCGCGCAGGAGGAGCGGCACCCCGCGCGTGCCCGCCGTCACCGAGCCGAAGGCGGAGAAGCCGGCGGCGGGTCCGGCGCGCACGCTCCCCTGCAGCGCCGTGCCGGGCTCCTCGCCGCCGGTGGCGCGGGCGCTCCCCTGCAGCTCCAGGAGCCCGCCGGCGCGCAGGCCGGCGCGCGCCTCCAGCTCCGTGGTGGGGACGGTGAAGCCGCGGTCCGGCTCGCTCCGCACCCGCGCGACCCCCTCCAGCCAGGCGGCGCGCCCCCCCAGCAGGGCGCGCACCGCGGCCTGGCTGCTCTCCTGC
Source organism: Longimicrobiaceae bacterium (assembly GCA_036259415.1). Lineage (GTDB taxonomy): Bacteria > Gemmatimonadota > Gemmatimonadetes > Longimicrobiales > Longimicrobiaceae > JAFAYN01. The sequence continues at coordinate 6,569 of DATABU010000535.1, read as the reverse complement.
GTCTCGGAGAAGCGGTCGCGGTCGGCGGGGACGCGCCAGTTGCGGCCGGCCAGTGCCTCCAGCGAGAAGCCGGGCGTCGCGAGGAAGCGGCCCCGGACCCAGAGGGCGTTGCGGTCCGCCTCCTCGTCGTAGGCGCTGTCCTGGCGGACCGCGTCTGTGGTCCGGTACTCCACCTGCACCCCCGCCCGCGAGCCGATCCGGTATCCCCAGCGGGCGAAGAGGTTGGAGACGGCGAAGGGCTCGCGGCGCAGCCGCCCCTCCGTGTCCGCGACGTCGAAGCCCACGGTGAGCGTCTGCCGCGCCCCCAGCACCGTGCCGAAGAGCCCCCGCAGCAGGCGCGTGTCCGGGTCGCCGGCGCCCAGCTCGATCAGCGAGTACGGGCGGCGGTCGGAGAGGCGGTAGGGGAGCAGCTCCACCCGCACCTCGTTCAGCCTGCGCACCACCCGCACCTCCTCCAGCTCGATCAGCGAGATCTCCTGGAGGTCCAGCGTCGCGGAGGCGAGCGGGTCCACCTCCCAGCCGTCGTAGAAGAAGCGGGTGCGCCCGCCGCCCAGCCCCCAGGGGGCGACGCCCGCCGGCTGCCCGTACCCTCCGCCGCGGGTGATCACGATCCCCGGGACGGTGGCGAGCAGGTCCAGCAGCGAGGTGCCGTGGAAGCGGGCGAGCGCCTCCTGGTCCCACACCCAGGTCCCGTGCCAGAACCCCGCCGAGTCCGGCTGCGGCCAGGCGGGGATCAGCGGGGCGGGGACGATGGAGTCCACCGCGGTCGTGTCGCGCCCGCGGTTCGGGACGGTGTCGCCGGGGAGCGCCCCCGGGGGGACGCGGAAGGTGGCGGTGTCCCGCCCCTCCAGGCGGACGGTGTCGGCGGGGGCGGGGCGCGGCACCGTGTCCGGCCGCGCGGGCGGGTTCTGCGCCGCCAGCGAGGCCGGCGCGGCGAGGAGCAGGAGCCCCGCGAGCAGGACGCGGGACAGCGTCATCCGGCCGGCCGCTCCCCGGCCGAGCGCGCCCGCACCCACTCCACGAAGAGCCGGGTGGGGACCCCGGTGGAGCCGCGCGTCTGGTACGGAAGCTTCCCCTCGCCGTACGCCGTCCCCGCCACGTCCAGGTGCGCCCAGGGGACGTTCCCGGCGAACTCGCGCAGGAACCATGCGGCGGTGATGGAGCCCGCCGGGCGGCCGCCGGAGTTCTTGAGGTCCGCGTACTCGGAGCGCAGCTGCTCCCGGTACTCGTCGTACATGGGGAGCTGCCACGCGCGCGTCCCCGCCCGGTCGCCGGCGGCGCGCAGCTCCGCCACCAGCGCGTCGTCGTTGCCGTACACCGCGGCGGCCACGTGCCCCAGCGCGATCACGCAGGCGCCGGTGAGGGTGGCCGCGTCCACGATGGCGGCGGGGTCGAAGCGGCGCGCGTACGACAGCGCGTCCGCCAGGATCAGCCGCCCCTCGGCGTCGGTGTTCACCACCTCCACCGTCTTCCCCAGGTGCGTGCGGAGGACGTCGCCCGGCCGCATGGCCGAGCCGGAGAGCAGGTTCTCCGTGGCCGGGACGATCCCCACCACGTTGGCGGGAAGCCCCAGCTCCGCGACGGCCTGCATGGCGGCGAGGGTCGCCCCCGCGCCGCTCATGTCGAACTTCATCTCCTCCATGTTCGCCGCGGGCTTGATGGAGATCCCCCCCGCGTCGAAGGTGACCCCCTTCCCCACGATCACCAGCGGCCTCTCGCCCTCCGCCCCGCCCCGGTGCTGCAGCACGATCAGCTTCGGCTCCTGGTCGGACCCCTGCGCGACCGCCAGCAGGGCGCCCATCCCCTCCTCCTCCAGCTCGCGCCGCCCCAGCACGGTCGCCTCCATCCCCCGCTCCCGCGCGATCCGCTCCGCGGTCTCGGCGAGGTAGGCGGGGGTGGCCACGTTCGGCGGGAGGTTCCCCAGGTCGCGCGCCAGCCGCTCCGCCCGCGCGACGACCTCGCCCACGCGCGCGCCCTCGGCGAGCCCGGCGGCCGCCTCCTCCGAGTCTGCGAGCAGCACCATCTCGGCGACCTCCACGGGCGCCTCGCCGCCCTCGGGGCGCGACTTCATCCGCGTGAAGGCGTACGAGCCCAGCACCCCGCCCTCCGCCAGCGCCTGGGCGGCTTCGGCGGGGCCCACGCTCCCGGTGGAGAGCGCGCCCGGGACCCACAGGGCGAAGCGGTCCGCGCGGAGCTTCGCGGCCTGCTTGGCGGCGGTTCCCGCGGCGCGGCGCAGCCGCTCGGGGGTCGTCTCCTCGCCCTTCCCCGTCCCCACGAGGAGGACCCGCTCCGGGCCGCCGGAGCCCGCCTGCGGGTACACGACCAGGACCTGCCCCTCCTTGCCCGCGAAGTCGCCGCGCGAGCGGGCCGCCGCGACGTTCGCCGCGGTGGCGTCGTCGAGGCCCGGGAGCGGCGGCGAGGACGCGTCCGCGTCCGCCGGTACGGGGACGGCGAGGAGCGGGGTCGTGAAGCGGGCGGGGGCGGACGCCTGAACGGAAACTTTCATCTGCCGGTCATTCCCCTGGAAGGGAGCCCCGCGGGAGCGTCCGCGCGGGGCTCCGCGGGCTACATGTTGCGGACGATCTGCTCGCCGAAGTCGGAGGTGGAGACCTTGGTCGCGCCCTCCATGAGCCGCTCGAAGTCGTAGGTAACCGTCTTCTGGCGGATGGCGCCCTCCAGGCCGCGGACGATCAGGTCGGCCGCCTCGGTCCACCCCATGTAGCGGAGCATCATCTCGCCGGAGAGGATCACCGAGCCCGGGTTGACCACGTTCTTCCCGGCGTACTTGGGCGCCGTGCCGTGCGTCGCCTCGAAGATGGCGTGGCCCGTGACGTAGTTGATGTTCGCCCCCGGCGCGATCCCGATCCCGCCGACCTGCGCCGCCAGCGCGTCGGAGACGTAGTCGCCGTTCAGGTTCAGCGTGGCGATCACGTCGTAGTCCGCGGGGCGGGTGAGGATCTGCTGGAGGAAGGCGTCGGCGATGGAGTCCTTCACGACGACCCTCCCGGCGGCCTCGGCCTCCTTCTGCGCCCGGTTCGCGGCGTCCGCGCCGTCGGACTCGACGATGCGGTCGTACTGCGCCCAGGTGAACACCCGGTCGCCGAACTCGCGCTCGGCCACCGCGTACCCCCAGTTCTTGAAGGCGCCCTCGGTGAACTTCATGATGTTCCCCTTGTGCACCAGCGTCACCGAGCGGCGGCCGTGCCGCAGTGCGTGCTGGATGGCGGCGCGCACCAGCCGCTCCGTCCCTTCGCGCGAGACCGGCTTGATCCCGAAGCCGGAGCTCTCCGGGAAGCGCACCTTCTTGAAGCGGTCGGGGAAGCTCTCCGCCAGCAGCTCGCGGAAGCGGCGGGCGTCGTCGGCCCCCTCCTCGAACTCGATCCCCGCGTAGATGTCCTCCGTGTTCTCGCGGAAGATGACCATGTCCACCTGGTCGGGGCGCTTCACCGGGGACGGCACCCCCTCGAACCAGCGCACCGGGCGCACGCAGGCGTACAGGTCGAGGATCTGGCGGAGCGCCACGTTCAGCGAGCGGATCCCCCCGCCCACCGGCGTGGTCAGCGGCCCCTTGATCCCCACCAGGTACTCGCGGAAGGCGTCGAGCGTGGCGTCCGGGAGCCAGCTCCCGGTCTGGTTGAACGCCTTCTCGCCGGCGAGCACCTCCATCCAGCGGATGCGCCGCTCGCCGCCGTACGCCTTCTCCACCGCGGCGTCGAACACCGGCTGCGAGGCGGCCCAGATGTCCGGCCCCGTCCCGTCTCCCTCGATGAAGGGGAGGACCGGGTTCGCGGGGACCTGGAGCTCCCCGTCTCGGATGGTGATGCGCTCCCCGTCGGCGGGGGCCTGCGGCTGCCAGTTCGTGGACATGGGCCTATGCGGAAGTCTGGAGTGGTCGGGCCGGTCCCGCGCGGGGCGCGCCCGCGCGCGAGCCCGACAGGGTAGCACGAAAAACCTCCGGGGCGCAACGGGGTCACCGCCGCGCCCCGGAGGGCGGGATCAGGGCGCGGGGCTCAGCGCTCGCCGATGGGCTTCACCTTCAGGCCGCGCGGGCCCACGTACTCCTGCTGCGGACGGATCAGCCGGTTGTGGGCGTACTGCTCCAGGAGGTGCGCCGTCCACCCGGGTACGCGCGCCAGCGCGAACACGCAGGTGAACAGGTCCTCGGCGATCCCGAGCGTGGTGTACACGGAGGCCGAGAAGAAGTCCACGTTGGGGTAGATCTTCTTGCCGCGCTTCTCCATCTCCTCGGCCATGACCGCGCGGATCGTGTCCGAGAGGTCGAGCCAGCGGGTCTCGCCCGCCTCGGCCATGATCCGGTCGGCCAGCTCGCGGAGGATGCTGGCGCGCGGGTCCGTCGCCTTGTAGACGCGGTGGCCGAAGCCCATGATCCGCCGCCCGCCCTGGAGGGCGTTCTGCACCCACTCGCGCGGGTCGACGCCGCTCTGGTCGATCTCGCGGAGCATGTTCATCACCTCCACGTTGGCCCCGCCGTGCGACGGCCCCTTCAGCGTGCCGACGGCGGAGGTAATCGCGGAGTACATGTCGGAGAGCGTCCCGGCGGTGACGCGCGCCGAGAAGGTGGAGGCGTTCATCCCGTGCTCGGCGTGCAGGATGAGCGCGGCGTCCATGGTGCGGACACGCGTCTCGTTCCCCGCCTCGCCGTTGAGCATGTACAGTAGGTTGGCCGCGGTGCCCAGGTCGGAGCGGGGCTGCACGGGGTCCTTGCCGCGGCGGATCCGGTCGTAGGCCGCGGTCAGCGTCGGCATCTTGGCCGTGAGCAGGACCGCCTTGCGCCGCAGCTCGGGCTCGGAGTTGTCGTCCGCGTTCGGGTCGAACATCCCCAGCGCCGAGACGGCCGTGCGCAGGGCCGCCATGGGGTCGGCGTCGCGGGGGAAGCCGCGGAGAATCTCCACGACCTCGCCGCTCAGCGGGGCGTCGGCGGCGAGCTGGCGCTTCAGACCGTCCAGCTGCTCCCGGTTGGGGAGCTCGCCGTTCCAGAGGAGGTAGCAGACCTCCTCGAAGGTCGTGTTGCGCGCGAGGTCATCGATGTCGTACCCGCCGTAGGTCAGCTCTCCCTCGGCCCCGTTTATGTAGCTGAGCCTGCTCTCCGCAACGACGACCCCTTCGAGTCCGGCCTTGGACATGGCGGCTTCCTCTATCGCGATTGCTGGGGTAAATTATGGTTCTTCGCAACCCGCGCGGCCCCGGATGTGACCCGGAAGGCGGTCCGCGCCGTCATCGCATCATCCGGACCACGCAAAGTTCGTCAGTATAGCGGGGCTTCCGGGGGCTCGCAAGTCGTTCCCGCGCGCCCTTCAGGCCCTGGCGAACGGTCCGCTCCGCCACCGATGCCGCCGTACCGAGTGACTCCCGAAACCGACGCACACCTGGTCGCCCGCGTCCTCGACGGCGATGCCGACGGCTACGCGGTCCTGGTCGGCCGGTACCAGGCGTCGCTCTTCCGCTACGCGGTGGGGATGGTGCGCGACGGCGACCTGGCCGCCGACCTGGTGCAGGACTCCCTGGTCAAGGCGTACACCAGCCTGGCGACCTGCCAGGACCCGAACCGCTTCGGCGCCTGGGTCTTCCGCATCCTGGTCAACCGCTGCAAGGACCACCTCAAGAGCCGCCGCCGCCACACCGCGCCGCTGGAGGAGGACACCGCCACGGCCCCGGACTCCGACGACCCCGCGCTGGGCGCCGACCGCGCGGACACGCGGGCGCTCGTGGAGCGCGCGCTGGCGACGCTCCCCGCCGCGCAGCGCGAGGCGTTCCTGCTGAAGCACCTGGAGGGGCGGTCGTACGAGGAGATGGCCGAGATGCTGGGCGTCTCGATCAGCGCCCTCAAGATGCGGGTCCTGAGGGCGCGCGAGGCGCTGCAGTCGCTGCTGAGGGAGTTCGCCGACTGAGTGGATGCTACGCCGGGGCCTCCGCCGCCTCCTGGTCCTCCACGCAGAAGCGCGCCTCCGGCACCACCTCCAGCCGCTCGAACCCGATCTCCCGCCCGCACCGCTCGCACTTCCCGAACTCCTCCGGCGACGCGTAGAGCCTCCGCAGCGCCGCGTCCACCTCGTAGAGCCGGCGCCCCTCGTTGCTGGCCAGGAGGAACTCCTTCTCCTTCTCCATCATCTCCGTACCCAGGTCGGCCGGGTGGAAGCGGTACAGGCTGATCTCGCCCGAGCGCTCGCGCGCGTCCTGCGTGTCCTCGTCGAACTGCTCCAGCAGCCCCGTGAGCTGCTCCCGCTCGCGCAGCAGCAGCGCCTCGATCCGGTCCCTCTGGTCCTGGTTCAGCATTCGCTTTCCTCGTCGGTCGGATGGTTGCCGTGCCGCGGGTAGCAACAACCATTCCCGGGGCCGCGTCCCGTTGAAGCACGAAGCGCCCCCCGCCCGGTCCGGGGCGGGAGGCGCTTCGGCGTGGCGGAGGTGAATCGAACCGCGGCACTCCCGCCCCCGGCTGGGCGCCCGCGTGAGGGATGCGAGCGCGAAGCGGCGAGACCCGCCGGCTGTTCGGCGGGGCTCGCCTCCGTTGGGCAGCGTGGTTTGCTGCCCTACGGAGCCGCAGCCCGACC
>DATABU010000534.1:0-15476 GCA_036259415.1 Longimicrobiaceae bacterium | reverse complement strand
ACCGACTCGGTCTGCGAGTCGAGAGCCGAGGTCGCCTCGTCCAGGACCACCACGGGAGCGCAGCTCAGGAGCGCCCGCGCGATGCTGATCCGCTGCTTCTGCCCGCCGCTCAGCTTGACGCCGCGCTCCCCCACCTGGGTGTTGTACCCCTCGGGGAGGTCCATGATGAAGTCGTGAGCGTGCGCCAGTCGCGCGGCGACCTCCACCTCCTCGTCCAGCGCGTCGTCGCGTGCGTAGCGGATGTTCTCGCGCACGGTGGTGCTGAACAGGTGGACGTCCTGGCTCACGTACGCCACCTGCCTGCGGAGCGCCTGCAGCCAGACGTCGCGGATGTTGTGCCCGTCGATGTAGATCGCTCCGCCCAGCGTGTCGTAGAAGCGTGGAATGAGCTTGATGAGAGTGGACTTGCCGGACCCGCTCGGGCCCACGAGGGCGATGGTCTCGCCGGGCTGGACCTCCAGGGTGATCCCCTGGATGACCAGCCGGTCGGACCGGTACCCGAAGTAGACCCGGTCGAAGAGGACGTGCCCCCGCACCGCGGACCCTCCGTGATCCTCCACGGGGAAGTCCACCGCCCGGGGCGAGCTCTCGATCTCGGGGGGCGTGTCCAGGATCTCGAAGAGCCTCTCGGAGGACCCGCTCACCCGGCTCACCACCCCGTAGAGCGACAGGAGGCCCTCCACGCTCCCGCTGACGTTGTTCGCGAAGAAGATGAACGCGATCAGCTCGCCCGCCGAGAGCCGCCCCAGGAGCACCTCGTTGCCGCCGTACCAGAAGATCGCCACCAGCACCGTGTAGAACAGGAACACGTTCGTGGAGGTGAGGAGCGAGGCGGCGAACGCCCGCCTGTGCGCGACCTGGAACCACTTCTCCACGACCGCCGCGTGGCGCTGGATCTCGAAGCCGGAGCGCGCGAACGCCCGCACTTCACGGATCCCCGCCAGCCCCTCCTCGGCCACGGCCGCGGCCTCGGCGAGCTGCTCGTGCTCGTCGTGCGAGAGGCGCCGGATCCGGTGGCCGAACTTGCGCGTGGCGAAGATGGCGGGGGGGATGATCAGGAGGATCAGCATGCTGAGGTTCGGGTTCAGCGCCACCATCAGCGCGACCGAGCCCACCAGCTTGAGGGCGTTGGAGGTCAGGATCGCCAGCGGTGCGGTGATGGCGTTCCTGAGGGACTTGACGTCGGTGGTGAGCCGCGAGAGGATCCCCCCCATGCTCTCGTTGGAGTAGTACTGGAGGCTCAGGCGGTGCAGGTGCGCGTACAGGTCGTTGCGGAGGTCGCGCACGATGTGGTGGCCCGTCGTGGTCATCAGGTACTCGGCGAAGAACCGGGTGACCACCTGCACGGTGAAGAGTCCCAGGAGGGCCAGCGCCATCCAGTCGAGCGAGCCTACGCCCCCGGGCGAGAAGACGGTGTCCAGGAGCGTGCGCAGGCCCAGCGGAATGCCCAGGAGCGCGAGCGTGGACACGGCCGACAGGGCGATCGCCGTGTACAGCTCGCGGCGGTAGGGGCGGCTCAGGGCGAAGATCCGCCGCATGACCGGCCACACGGGGGTTGCCGGGCGCCTGCGGGATACCGGCACGCGGCCGACGGCGGGCCATGTGGACCTCACCCGGTCGGCGGCCACGCGGAGCATGACGGAGATCATGGATGTCCTTCTCTTTGCGTGTGGCGGATGCCCATGTCTCCGCCAGCGTTGTCGCAGCCTCAGGCACGGAGGCTCCCGGGGAGCGGGTGCAGGGCGCCGTGAGCACTGCGCCGGCCCGCACCGCTCCGCCCCCCGCCGTCCAGGAGCGCGGCCATCGTCTGCCCGATCACCTCCAGGCCCTTCCCCTCGTTGTAGAGGAAGCCGCGCAGGCTGCCGCGCCCCTGGAGCCCCTCCACGGCACGGGAGAGGTGGGTGAACAGCTCGCCCTCCGTCTGCGCGACGGGAATGCCGTACGCCTCGTACAGGTCGCTGCGCACCACCGGACCCGGCGGCGGCTGGAAGCTGATCGCCGGCTGTCCGAAGACCCGTGCCACCAGCAGCGTCGTCGAGTAGGTGCTCACGTTCACGGCGTGCGAGAGGAGGTCCTGCTCCAGCGGGCAGCGGCCGTCCGGCGGCTGGATCGTGACCCGCGGGCCGGCGTACGGCGCGTAGGGGTGCTCCTCGAACTCCTTGGGATGGAGGCGCACCGTGAGGTGGACGCCGGGGAGGCGGTCGACGACGCGCGTGAGCCCCTCCATCACGTCGGCCTCGGTGTAGTGCGGATTCCTTCCCCAGATCGTGAAGTCGCTGTCGTTCGGGACGCCGGAAAAGCAGATCCGGGTCCGGTCGCCGCGGGAACGGGGGCGGGGGGCGGGGCGCGCCTGCGAGAGCATCGTGTCCAGGTAGGGGCTCCCCGCCTGGACCAGGACCTCGGGGGGGACTCCATCCTGCACCATGAGGCGGTGGGTCACCGGGTCGGCCACGGCCAGCCGGTCGGGGAGGGCCCACCCCTGCTCGTCGCGGAACTTGCGCGCCCCCGAGCCGAGGTCGGCGAGCACCGCCAGCGAGGGGACGCCGTGCGCGGCCGCCGTCCGGAGGAGGAGCCGCTCGTCGGCGCCGGGAGTGCGGATGCTGGTGACGAGGAGCGCCGCGTCGCGGATGAACCGTTCGGCCTCGGCGGGGCGGACCCGCCGCGCGCTACCGAGCCCCTCCACCGGCTCCGGGACGTAGCCGTCCGTGATGACGAGCACCCGTCCCGGCCACCGGAGCCGCGCCAGCGCGCACACCAGGCCCATGGTCTTCGCCGCCAGGTTGCCGCTGACGTACAGCACGATCGGCTTCGAGATCTTTCCCATGGGATCGCCTCGTGTTCGTGTCCCGGACCTCCGCGGGGAGCATCGCCGTCGAGGGTCCGCTCATGGCCGGTAGCACCGCTCGCAGGACGTACAGACGCCGTACTCCTCGAGCTGGTTGGTGACGTGCGCGGCGATGAATCGCGAATAGGCGGGACCGGAGAAGATCTCGGCCAGGCTCTGGCGCCTGAGGTTCCCCAGGCGCACCTCGGCGTTGTAGTCGAAGCAGCAGGGGATCACGTCCAGCTGCCAGGTCACCTGGAGAACCCGGCGGCGGTACCCCCACGCCACCGAGCAGACCCCGGCGTCGGGGGGGTCATTGTACGAGCGTCCTCCGCCGAAGTTGTGGAGCGGCCGCTCGATCACGCGCTCGACGCCCAGCTCCCCCAGCCAGCGCCCGAAGGCTTCGGCCTGAGCTGCGTCCGCGTCGGGGCGAGTCACGTCGGAGTGCTGGGGGAAGTAGCGCACCACGAGGGAGAGCTGGGGCGCCGTCGCGGCACGCGCGGCCGAGAGGAGCTCGAGGTTCCTGCGCATTACGTCGAACTTCTTCACCCCGTGCACGGCCTCGTAGCTCTCCGCGTCGGTGCCGTAGAGGCTGATCTCGATCACCCTGAGCCCCGAGTCGGCCAGCCGCGCCAGGTACTCGGGCTTGACCGGGGCACCCAGCGTGGAGATGATGCGGGTGGTCACCGCCTCCCAGCGCTCGTGGGCGAGCGCGACCTTCTCCGGGAGGCGGGGATCCAGGAGAGGCTCGCCGAAGCCGTGCAGGTCCAGCAGCCCGTCGTGGTCTCCGACCCGGTCGAGCACGATGCGGAAGTCGTCCACGGACATGAACCCGCGCTCGCGCGTCAACTGCTCGCGGGGACAGAAGAAGCACCGGTACCCGCAGTGGTTCGTGTTCTCCACCCGGACCTCGGAGAACCGCAGGGGGTGCGGCTCCACGTCCGAGCACTCCCCGGCCGGAGCTGGATTCCCAAGGACCCTCATGAGCGTTCACCTCCTCGTGGCCGGCCGTTCGCGGGTGCGCGTGGCGGCGGTGCACGGACGGACAGGCAGCCCACCCCATTGATGAACTGCCGTGACATGCAAGAACCGTTCACGCCAAGTTTTTCCGAATCCCGCTCTCCCATAGGCCCCTTTCATGCCCTGCCCCGTCGCGATCACGTTCGACGATCTGCCGGTGATGGCGTTCGAAGACGTTCCCTTTCGCGAGCGCGCCGACTCGGCCCCGGAGCGGGCGCTCGTGTCGGACCGCATCCTGGGCACCCTCGCCCGCCACGGGATCCCCGCCGCCGCGTTCGCCAACACCGGCCGGCTCCGCGCGGGTGACGGGATCCTCCGGGCCTGGATCGACGCCGGCGTGGAGATCGGCAACCACACGGCGAGCCACCGGAGCGTGGACGACGGCAGCCTGGAAGGGTGGAAGACCGACGTGCTGGCCTGCGACGCGGCGCTCCGGGAGGCGGTCGGGCGCGCCGTGCGCTACTTCCGCTTCCCCTACCTCCGCACGGGGGCCATCGCCGCGCGGAAGGAGGAGGCCGCGGACTACCTGCGCACGCTCGGCTACCGGACCGTGCCCGCGACGGTCACGAGCGCGGAGTGGCTGCTGGCGCACTACTACCACCTGGCGTGGGCGGGTGGCGACGCCGGGGCCATGGCGTCGGTCGCGAGGCTGTTCGTGGCGCACTCGGTGGAGGCGCTCGCGGCGGCGCGCGCGCTGGCCCGCGGGACGGTGGGGCGTGAGGTCCCGCAGATCGTCCTGCTGCACGTGAACCGGCTCTCGGCCGACCACCTCGACGCGGTGCTGCGGGAGTGGCGGGCGCGGAAGCACGGCTTCGTCACGCTGGAGGAAGCACTTGCCGACCCCGTCTTCGCTCTCCCCGACCGCTACGTCGGCCCGCGCGGCGGCTCCTGGCTGCTGCGGGTGGCCGGAGCGGTGGACCGCGGGCCCGGGGGCCGGCCGAGCTGGTTCGACCGCGAGCGGGACGCCCTGCTCAGCCGGCTGCAGCCCATCTTCGGCTGGCCGCGGGAGGCGGCGACCTGAGTGGCCGGGATTCCCCGGGTCCAGCCCTTCATCGAACTGCGTCCGCAGCAGCTCCGGGCCATGCTCCTGCCCCTGCTCGGCGGCGGCGGGATCCGGGGGGTGGCGCGGGTGGAGGGGGGACTGGTCAACACCATCTACCGTGTCACGCCCGACCGCGGGGACGCCGTGTACACCCTGCGCGTCTACGCGGGCGGCACCGACGGCTTCGAGCGCGAGCACCGGCTCCTCTCCCACCTGGCGGGCGTGGTCCCCGCGCCGCGGGTCCTGCTGGCCGATGCCAGCGGCCGCGACTGCGGGCACCCGTACATGGTGTACCGGTGGATCGCGGGCACGACGCTCGACGAGGCGCGCGGGAGCATGCCCCCGGAGTCCCTCCTCGCCCTGGCCGAGCCGCTCGGCGGAGTGCTGGCGCGGGTCGCGGGCGCCTCGCTCCCGCCGGACCGGGTGGGAGAGGCGGGCGGCGGCCCCTTCCGCCGGATCGCCGCCACGCAGAGGATCGCGCGCGCGATGGAGCACCTGCGCGCGGGCCGCGCCCGCGACCGGCTCGGGAGCGCGCTGGCCGACGCGCTCCGGGAGCGCATGGCCGGCAGCGTGCCCCGCATCGGGGCGCTGGAGAGCCCGGCCGCCCTCGTCCACGGCGACTTCGGGGGGCGCAACCTCCTGGTTCGCCGGGCGGACGGCGGCGGGTGGAGCATCGCAGGCGTGCTGGACTGGGAGAACGCCGCGGCCGGGTCGGCCCTGTGGGACCCGGGGAACCTCTTCCGCTACACCCGGAGGTTCTCGCCGGAATTCCGCGCCCGCTTCGAGCACGGATACCGCGGGGCGGGGGGGGTGCTGCCGCACGACTGGTGGTGGGCCGCGCGCATGCTGGACGCCACCCGGCTGGTGGCGATCTTCGCGGGGGAGAGGGAGATCCCGGGGGTGTTCGCGGAGCGGGCGGAGCTGCTCGGGGCCCTGGCCGCGGACCGGGAGGACCCGGGGCCGGCCTGACCCGCGCTACGAGTCTCCCGGGGGTGTGTGCGGGGATGGAGCAGCGGCGTCGCTCCTCCGCGCCGACGCGACCACGACGCCTCCCGGCCCGGTGCGGAACGAGAAGCGGCCCACGTCCCGGGTGTACGTGCCGAAGCGCTCCGCCCTTTCCATCCGCCGTTCGAACAGGCGGCGGTTCTCGGCCCGCGTCTCTTCGCGGGGCCTGCCGCCGTAGTGCCGCACGCGCTCCGCCTCGCCGTGGGAGAGGTGGAGCGCCCAGCCGCTGGCGAGCCCGCGTCCGCCGCCCAGGGCCAGCCGGGCCAGGATGTCGCGGTCCTCGAGCCCCCAGCCCCGGAACTCGCTGGAGTATCCCTCGACCGCCGCGAAGCGGTGCCGCATCACGGCCAGGATCCCCGGGGCGGCACGGATCGCCCCGGTGGCCGACTCGATCAGGCGGCGCGGGTGGATGAAGGTCCCTTCGTCCCGCCGGAGCAGGAGCGACCAGCGGCGGAGGTACCTGGGGAGCACGAAGGTGTCCGCGTCGCAGAAGAGCAGCGGCCCGGGCCGCGCGTGGAACGCCCCGATGTTGGCCGCCACCGGCTTGTTGAACCGCGGCTGGTCCTCCACCAGCACCTCCCGCAGCCTGGCCGGCGCGGCGCCGGGCCCCGCCGGGTGCGGGGGAGCGGAGGTGGAGAGAAACCGCACCCACACCACCTCGCGGACGACGCTCCGGGGAAGCGACGCGAAGTAGCGCGCGACGACGTGCGCCATCGGCTTGTCCATGCAGGGGATGACGACGCTCACCGGCTGCGGTGCCCTCATGCGTCCGCCGGACCGGAAGCGGCGCGCGGGCGGAGCCGGCCGGGCGCGACTGGCTCCGAACATGCTGCCGACGTGCGCGCCGTCGGCAGGCCGATCCGGCGTGGAACCCCCACCGGAGTGAGTACGTGAGCGGAGAGCTCTGGGCGGCGACGTCGTACTTCAACCCCTGCGGGTACCGGTCGCGGCGGGAGAACTACCGGGTCTTCCGCGAGCGGCTGGGCGTGCCGCTGGTGACCGCCGAGCTCTCGTTCGACGGGAAGTTCGAGCTGGGCGAGGACGAAGCGGACGTCGTGGTGCGGGTGAACGGCGGCAGCATCCTGTGGCAGAAGGAGCGGCTGCTCAACCTGGCCGTGGCCGCCCTGCCGCCGCGGGTCGAGCACGTGGCGATGCTGGACTGCGACATCGTCTTCGACGGTCCGTCCTGGGCGGAGCGCACCCACCGCCTCCTGCGCGACCATCCGCTCGTCCAGCCGTTCACCAAGGTGTACCGCATCCCGCCCGAGCTGTGTCCGCCGTCCGCGCTGGAGTGGACCCGCTACGTGCGCACGGGCTTCGCCGCGGCCCAGGAGGTGCGCCTGCACGGGCGCATCCGGGGCGCGCTCGGCGGGGCGTGGGCGGCTCGGCGCTCGCTCCTGCAGCGGCACGGGCTCTACGACGCGTGCATCCTGGGAGGCGGGGACGACGCCCTGACGAGGGCCGCGTTCGGAGACCTGCAGAGCACCGCGGAGAACCTCTACATGAACCCCGCCCAGCAGCGGCACTACCGGGCGTGGGCGGAGCCGTTCTTCGCCGAGGTGCGGGGGCGGGTGGGGTTCGCGAAGGCACGGATCGGCCTGCTCTGGCACGGTGAGTACGCGCGCCGCCGCTACCGCGACCGCCACCGGGAGATGCAGCGGTTCGGCTTCGACCCGGGCGCCGACATCGTCCACGCGGAGTCGGGCGCATGGCGCTGGAGCGGGGACAAGCCGGCGATGCACGAGTACGTGGCGCGCTACTTCCTCGACCGGCGCGAGGACACGCGCGACGCCGCCGACCGGCTCCCGCGCGGCGGCGCGGCGTCTCCGGCGTGAGGTCCGTCCGTGCGGTGACGGGGTCAGCGCCACCCGGGATACCACCGGTCCATCTCGTCCCCGCACCAGCGCGCGAACGCCGCGTGCTCGCCGGCGGTCCACTCCGGGTGGCGGCGCACCGAATAGTCCGCGCGGTTCTCGTGCTCGACGCTGAACGGGAACGGGCGCGCGTCCAGGAGCTCCACGACCCTCCCGACCTCTTCCTCCAGTCGTTCCAGGCGCACCGCCGTCCAGCGCCGCCGTGGAAGCGCGCGCAGCTGTGCGCCGATGGTGCGGTTGACGTACGACCAGTACCAGCAGCACCGCTCGAAGGGCGACATGCCGGCCCACTCCGCGGCCTCCACCTCTCCGCAGAGGTCGCCCCGCACGCGGTAGAACTCGTAGTACTCCCTCAGGGGGAACCGCCCCGGGTCCTCCCGCCGGAGCGCGGACCCGTACCACCCCCGCGCCGCCGCCGAGGCCACCACTTCCCGCCCGTCGCGGACGAGCCACACGTAGCGGCTCCCGGGGAGGACGCGGGCGAGCATCTCCACCAGGTTGAACGCATGGTGGTCCGACTCCCCCTGGTGCCGGGACTCCCCGGGCGCCGCGGCGCGGTGCTCGTAGAGGGCGCGGAGCTCCCGCTCGACGTCCTCCGGGGCGCGGTCGTGGTGTGCCCGCTCCATCGAAAGCCGGATCAGCTCGCGCGTGGTCTCGTGCCCGCAGTGGAGCGACGGGCTCTGTGACAGCGTCGCCGCGAGGGTCCCGGTGCCGGAGCGGCCGGTGGAGATCACGAAGAACACGTTCCTCCCGGGGAGCGATGGCGGGTGGCGGCCCGCGCCGCCGTGGCTACATCCCGAGCCAGTAGCTCACCTTGATCAGCAGGGTGTCGTCGCCGGGGGCCGCCAGCAGCCCGCCCAGGTCCCGTCCGGCGTTGAACGATCCGGTCTGCACCCGGTCGGTCTGCGCGTGGCTCCAGACCACGAACAAGGTGGAGCCGGAGCGGTATTCCCAGCGGAGCACCACGTTCGAGTTCAGGCGGCGGTCGTTGAAGTCCGGACGTGAGAAGGTGAAGTCCACGTTCCCGTTCCCGTCCAGGTCCACGTCGTAGCTGTTCCGGGTCGTGTCGAGGACGGCCCTGTCGCCCAGCTCGTCGAACCGCTCCCCGAAGGCGCGGGCGGCCGGCCGGTCGACGCGCGCGTAGCGCCGGTAGCTCCCCGCGCTCAGGAACGGCTCGGCGTACACCTGGAGCGACAGCTCGCGCGTGAGCGCATAGGCGAGCCCCACCGTCATCGACGCCGTGCGCTGCAGCAGCTCCGCGGTCACGAACTCGTCGGTCCCCCGGACGCTCCGCCGGGCCACGAACTGGTCGGGGACCCGCGTGACGACCAGCCTGGGGTAGGCGCTCAGCTCCACGTTCGTGGCCGGGCGATAGAAGAGCGCGGGACTCACCGTCAGCTCGTGGCCGGACGTGCCGTGCACCCGCGCGTACCCGGTGCCGAGCTCGGCCCAGAAGGGCTTCCGGACGTCGGAGCGGACGCGTGCGAAGACCGAGCTGCTCGGATCGAACGCGAGCAGGGGCCCACCGCGGAGCGCGGTGGGGGAGGATGCGCCCAAGTTGTGCTGGACGGCCGCGAAGACGGTCCACAGGTTCCCGCGGAGCTGGCCGTCGAAGTCGAGGTTCACGCTGGTCGCGGTACGCTCCCCTCCGAACGTCCAGCGGCCCTCCTGCCCGGCCCGGACGCGGTAGCGGCGCAGGGCGCCGGCCGGCCGGGCCTGGTTGTAGATCAGCTGGCTCGTCCCGGAGACCTCGTCCACGCGGCCCAGGAACCCGAGGTCGTTGATCTCGAACCCCGGCGAGCGGGCGATCCCCTCCACCACCCACTGCCAGCGCCCGGCGAGGTCCCGCACCCGCGCCTCGGCGTTCCACCCCGACAGCCGGGTCCGCTCGGGATCGAAGGACAGGTGGTCTGCGCCGGGCCGCTGGAAGTAGCGGGCGGACGAGAGCTGGAGGGCGGTGATCGCGCGCGGGTCGCCGCGCACGTGGCTCCCGTACGCCCCCGCCGCCAGCTCGTACCCGCCGCCGCCGAAGCGGTGGCGCAGGTCCATTCCTCCCACGTACGAGCCCAGCGGGAGGAAGCGCAGCGCCTCGTCGGGCCCGGGGCGGTAGGTAGCCGTGAGGATCCCCCCGACGAGGCTCTGGCCGGCGCGGAACGGCCGCCGCGCCCGCACCACCGAGTAGCTGGTCAGCGGCTCGATGGCGACGTCGCGCCGGGCCCCCAGGGTGTCCACGTACAGCCCCCTCTCCTCGGCCGTGAGCGCCGTGAGCGCGCCCACCGTCCATCCCCCGGGGGTCCGTCCCGTCAGCTTGGCGGCGCCCACGATGGTGGACTGCTCGGGACGGCGGTCGAACGCGGCCGATGCGGGCACCCCGCCCCGCGGCTGGCGCCCGATCCGGCGCGAGTAGAAGATCTCGGGGCCCTTCACGTCGAAGACCTCGCTCCCCTCCACGAAGAACGGCCGCTTCTCCGGGAAGAAGGTCTCGAACGCCGTCAGGTTCACCTCGGAGGGGTCCGCCTCGATCTGGCCGAAGTCGGGGTTGAGCGTCACGTTCAGCGTGAGGTCCGAGGTGACCCCGTACTGGGCGTCGCCCCCCAGCGAGACGGAGGGGGCGTACGCGCGGTGGAGCGGGTCGGCGTCGTCGCCCGGGGCGCGGCGGAGGCGGCTCACGGCGTACGGCCTCAGCTCCAGCCGCCGCGGCGGGCGGATGCCCCGGAGCCCGGTGAGCGTGCCGAAGAGGGAGACCTGCCGATCCTGGTTCGGAGAGAGGCGGGCCCACGTGTCCACCTCGGCGAGGCGCGCGATCTCGCGGCGGAAGTTCACTCCCCACGTCATCTCGCGGTCCTGCGAGCGGCCGAAGCGGAGCTGGGAGAGGGGGATCCGCATCTCCACCGTCCATCCCAGCGAGTCGACCTGCGCCGCCACGTCCCACACGGCGTCCCAGTCGTCGTCCTGGCGCGTGTCGTCGAAGAGGAGGAAGTCGCGCTGCACGCCGCGCGGGTTGACGGCGAACACGAACGCCGTGCGCCTGTCGTTGTAGCTGTCGAACGAGGCGAAGAACCAGTCGCTGCGGACCTCGGTGTCCCTGCGCGCCAGCCGGGCGACGATCGAGTCGGGCGCGGTGTCGTGGAGGCGGGCCCCCACGTACAGGTTCACGTCGTCGTAGAGGACGTACGCCTCCGTCTCCTGGCTGGCGGGGGCGCCCGGGTTCGGGGAGAACTGGACGAAGCCGGTCGCTGCCTCCGCGACTCCCCACGCCGCCTCCTGGAGCCGGCCGTCGAGCACGATCGGCTCGCGGGCCCGCTCCCCGCCGACCACGGGAGCAGTCCCGCTGCCCGTCCCGGGCTCCTGGGCCGCCCCCGCCGCGGCGGCCAGCGACAGAGCGGCGGCCGCACCGGCGGCGCGGGCGGCGGAGCTGATCCCTCTCGACTTCATGATCCCGGTTCCGGAGTGTGAGCGGCGGGCGTTCCACGCGGCCGGCCGGACGCCCCTACGCAATGGTCGCGCGCGGAGCCGGAGCGCGCGAGCCCAGCCGCAGGTGCCCGACGACGGCGTCGGCCAGCCGCTGCGCTCCCACCCGCGTGGTGGCGACGGTGGGCAGCCCGGTCTCGGCTTCGATCCGCTCGGTTTCGCGGAGGTACGTCTCGTCGTCCATCCCCAGCTCGTTGATCCCGATGCCGATCACCGGCGCGGGCCGGATCAGCGCGGCCATCTGCTCGTAGAGCCGGATCATGTCGCGGACGGGAGGGATGCGGACGTTGTAGCGGTTCATCCGCCGGGGGGGACGGTGGACGAACACCATGGCGTCGGGGGCGGTGCCGTGGAGGAGGGCGAGGGTGATTCCCGAGTACATGGGATGGACCAGCGCGCCCTGGCCCTCTACGAGCACCACGTCCGGGTCCGTCCCGGCGATCGCGTCCTCCACCTCGGCCTCGATCGTCCCGGCGAGGAAGTCGGCGGTGAGCGCATCCACCGACACCCCGCGCCCCTCGATCAGGATTCCCGTCTGCCCCGTCGCCACGAACGTGGAGCGGATCCCGGCGTCCACAAGGGCATGGTGCACGTCGAGTAGCGTCGTCATCTTGCCCAGGTTGGCGTCCGAGCCGACGGAGAGGACCACCGGGACGGTGCGCTCCCGCCACACTCCCCGGAACGGGACCTGGCGTTCGCGGGGGGTGAAGCGGAGGTCCACCAGCCGCCGCCCCCCGTGCAGCGCCTCCCGGTGCAGCTGCTCGTCCTCCTGCAGCCGGACGTGCAGTCCGCTTACGACGTCGAGCCCTTCCCGGAGCGCCCGCAGGAGGAGGGGGCGCCACGCCTCCTCCAGCCTCCCCCCCTCGGTGTTGACGCCGATCAGGAGCGTGTCGGGGGCGTACCGGAGCGCCTCGTCCAGGCTCGCGACCACCGGGACGGGTCCCCCGTAGCCGAGGACCTCCTGGGCGGTGCTCCCCGCCCGCGACGAGTCGATGACCGCGACCGCCTCGCCGGGGCGGTAGCGAAGGATCGCGTTCCCCGTCTTGGCCTGGAACGCGTCGAACCCTCCATCGGCGAGAATCGCGTAGCGGGGCATACGGAGCGGGGCTGAGGTGAGGACCCGGCCGGCTCTGCTCTTAAGTCCGGAACGCCGCGGGACGAACGGGCCACTCGACAGGGCGCAATTTCCATGCTGTTTCCGGGGCGGGAGGCCGCGTGCGTGCTCCTCGAAGGTGGACGTCCACGCCGGCCTCAGAGGGTGTACGGACCGGGCACCGGCTCCCTGCGCATCACGAGGTACGGAGGAATGGCGAGGGCGTTGATGGGCATCCCCGCGAAGCAGCGGAACGCCTCCTCCGGGGTCTCCACGATCGGCTCCTCGGGGCCGTTGAACGAGGTGTTGAGCAGGACGTAGGTCCCGGTGCGCTCGCCGAACCGGTGGAGCAGGGAGTGGAGGAGCGGGTTGGACCGGGCGCTCACAGTCTGGACGCGCGCGGTGCCGTCCACGTGCGTGACGGCGGCGAGCGAGGCGCGCGCCTCCGGGAGCACGTCCACCGCGAACTGCATGAAGGGCAGGGGGCGGTCGGCCGCGAAGTAGCGCCCCGCCATCTCTTCCGGGACGGCGGGTGCGAGGGGCCGGAACCACTGCCGCCGCTTGACGTGCTCGTTGATGTAGGTCGTCATCACGGAGTAGCGGGGGTCGGCGAGGAGGCTCCGGTTCCCCAGCGCCCGCGGTCCGGACTCGCTCCGCCCCTGGTACAGCGCCACCACCTCGCCGGACGCGAGGAGACCGGCCACGGCGCACACGAGGTCGTCCGGGCGCTCCACCCGGAAGACGGAGTGGTCGCGCAGCCGCTGGACCAGGGGCTCCACCGGGTGGAGGGGGCCCAGGTAGTCGTCCCCCCAGCGAAACCGCTCCCGGTGGCCCAGCACCTCCCACGTGCCGTAGACGGCGCATCCGAGCCCCGTTCCCCCGTCGTGCGGCGCAGGCGGAATGAACACCCGCTCGAAGCCGCTCTCGGCCAGGAGCCGCGTGTTGGCCGCACAGTTCAGCGCGCAGCCGCCGGTGTAGACCAGGTCCCGCATTCCCGTGCGCTCCCGGAGCCACCCGGCGACCTCCACCAGCGCGTCCTCGAAGACGCGCTGCCCGCGCGCGGCGAGCGCGGCACAGGCGTCGAAGGAGCCGCTCCGGTCCGTGAACCACCGGTACTCGCGCGGGTCGTGGAAGAGGCGGACCCACGCCTCCGGGACGTGGACCTCGCCCTCGCGCACCGTGAGCGCGGGGAGCGCGAGCGCCTCGGGATCGCCGAAGGGCGCGAGCCCCATGACGATTCCCTCCCGCCCGGAGCTACCGGGAAAGATGGACTTGGTGAGCGCGGCGTAGAACGCGCCCAGGCCGCCGGGGCGGCCGGCGGCGCGCGCCCACACCTGCTTCCCGATGCAGACCACCGCATCCTCGCTGCAGGCGTAGTGCGAGATGCACTCGACGTCGGTGGGCGCCCGGTCGCGACCGGACCCGGGCCACGGCTCGGTGCAGTCGCGGGCAGGGCTCCCGTGGTTGTCGACCACCAGCACGGCCGCCTCGTCGAACGGCGAGGGATGGAACGACCCGTACACGTGCGAGAGGTGGTGCGACACCTGCACCACGCGCGGCGCCCCCCGGAAGGTGAGCGCCTCCGCCAGCTCCCGCTGGTACTCCGCGAAGTTCTCGATCTCGCGGTCGGCGGAGTAGCACTCCACCACCAGGTCCAGGGGCACGTCCAGCGGGAGCCGGGCGCGGTAGACCTCCCCGACGTCCCCCGGCTTCCCCCAGTGATGCTTCTGCCGGGTCAGCCGCTCCTTGGACGTGCTGAAGTCGACCTCTGCCCCGGACATGAGGCAGGCGCTGGCGTCGGACGTCCGGTTCAGCCCGAGGACCCTGGGCGCGCCGGAGGGGATCGTCGCTGGCATCGGCTCGGAGAGTGGGGACACTGGAGGCGACGGGGTGCCGGCGCGGCCGGGTCTCACCCGGTCAGCACCAGGACGTGGGTCGCGCGGCGGTCGAGGACGTCCGGAGCCGACGCCTGGAACCCGGCCAGCGCGCCGGCGGACGCCGGGATCGATTCGACGCCTTCGGCCCGGGACAGGAGGACGGCCGAGGCCACGAGCTCCTGGTCGGTGGCTCCGTACATCCACCCCCGCGTGGAGCGGAGGGCCTGGAGCGCCTCGGCGCAGTGGTACGCGCGCCACGCCACGACGGGCTCGTTGACGGCGGTCTCCACGATGTCCGCCGGATCGAGCTCGACCACCCGCCCGCAGCGCGCGCTGTCGATCAGGGCGGAGTTGCCGCGGCTCGCGACCCCGCACACCCGGGGCTCCAGCCCGATGGCTTCGAATCCCCGGTGGATGCCCGCCAGGGTCGTCCCGTTGCCGGCGGACACCCACACCGACGCCGGGACGTCGGGCAGGTCCTGCAGGAGCTCGCGGGCGATCCCGGAATAGGCCGCGAGCGCCCGCACCCCGCCGGAGCCCGAGGGGTTGGCGTCGTAGAAGCCGCTCCGGGTCGCGAACCGCCCGCTCTCCTCCACCGCGTGCTCGTACGTGCCGCGCACCTTCTCCAGGGCGCACCCCTCGGCGACCATCTCCACCACGCGCTCGTTCGAGTAGTGGATGGGAACGAACACGCGGCAGGGGAGTCCCACCCGCGATGCACAGTGCGCGAGCGCCACGCCGAAGTTGCCGCACGTCCCCACGGTCACTCCGGGGGCTCCCAGGCAGACCGCTTCTTCCACGGCGGCCGCGGCGGCCCGATCCTTGTGGGTTCCGGTGCGGTTCCGGCACTCCAGCTTCAGGTACAGCGCTTCGAAGCCGAGCATCCGCTGCAGGGTACGCGCGCGGTGAATGGGCGTCTTCAGCAGCGGTGTCGTCTCGCTCATCCGCATCGCTAGGGGGTTGTGGCACGCCCCGGCCGGCAGCAGCGGCATCGCGTTGCTCCCTCAAGCAAGCGCACTGAAACGGTCAGCAATAGATGGGCCGCTACATCCGTAGTCCCGGGCGGCGTCCGCCCGCCCGCGCTGCGACCCCCGACCGCGCGACGCTCTCGCGGGGGCCGCTCCTTGTTCCGTCTCCTCCCGGCCCCTAACCTGAGAGGCGCCGCCGACCGGCCGCGCCTCTTCTCCGCGCCACCCGGACCACCGCGATGTCCACCACCCAGACGGACCTTGCCGACGGCCTCCCGGGCGGGAGCGCCGCCCCGTCCGCG
>DATABU010000533.1:0-1627 GCA_036259415.1 Longimicrobiaceae bacterium | reverse complement strand
CAAGGGGGAGGGGGAGAACTGCGGGGCGGCTGGTCTCCGCGCCAGACCCGCGTGAGGGATGCGAGCGCGAAGCGGCGTGACCCACAGTCGTATCGTGGGGCTCGCCTCCGTTGGCTGGCGTTGTTTGCCGGCCTACGGAGCCGCAGCCCGACCCGAGCGCCAGCGAGGGGCACGCCCAAACCCAATCAGCTCAACCAGCATCGAGCATACATGGCCGACGACACCCCGCGCATCCTCATCATCGACGACGACCGCGCCTTCCGCGTGGGCACCGGCGCACTGCTTGCCGACGAGGGCTACGCCGTGGACGCCGCCTCCAGCGGGAACGAGGGGCTGGGCCGCCTCCGCGAGGACGACTACGACCTGGTGCTGCTGGACCTGAAGATGGAGGGCCGCACCGGCCTCTCGGTGCTGGAGGAGCTGCGCCGCGGCGGCGACGACGTCCCCGTGCTGATGCTCACCGGCTTCGCCACCGTGGACTCGGCCGTGCAGGCGCTCAAGCTGGGCGCCGACGACTACGTGACGAAGCCCTGCGACAACTCGGTGCTGCGCTCCAAGATCCGCACCATCCTGGCCCGCCGGCAGCCCGTCCTGGGCGAGGGCGCGTCGCGGATCGTCGCCACCGGGAGCGGGATGAAGGAGGTGCAGCGCTCCATCGCCCGCGTGGCCCCCACCGAGAGCACGGTGCTGCTGCGCGGCGCCACCGGCACGGGCAAGGAGCTGGTGGCGCGCGCCATCCACGAGGAGAGCCCGCGCCGCGGCAAGCCGTTCGTGGCGGTGAACTGCTCGGCGCTGGCGGAGGGGCTGCTGGAGTCGGAGCTGTTCGGCCACGCGCGCGGCGCCTTCACCGGCGCCGTCTCCGACCGCAAGGGGCTCTTCGAGGAGGCGCACGGGGGGACGCTCTTCCTGGACGAGATCGGCGACGTCAGCCCCGGGATGCAGGCGCGCCTGCTGCGCGTGCTCCAGGAGCGCGAGGTCACGCGGGTGGGCACGGCCAAGACGGTGCCGGTGGACGTGCGGGTGATCGCCGCCACCCACCAGGACCTGGAGGCGCTGGTGGAGGACGGCCGCTTCCGCGCCGACCTGTACTTCCGCCTCAAGGTCTTCCAGGTCCGCATCCCCGACCTCCGCGACCGGCCCGAGGACATCCCGGCGCTCTCGGCGGCGGCGGTGGGGCGCTGGAACGAGCGGGTCACCAACCCCACGCGGCGCATCACCGGGCTCTCCGACGAGGCCATGGACGTGCTGCGGGAGTACGACTGGCCGGGGAACGTCCGCGAGCTGATGGCCGCGGTGGAGCACGCCTGCATCGTCTGCGACGGGAACCGGATCCTGGCGTGCCACCTCCCCGAGGAGGTGCGCGAGGGCGCGACGGAGCGCAGGCCGGGAACGGAGGAGCGGGTCGCGGCCGGAAACGGGGAGACGGTGCGGCGCTACCAGGCGCCGGCGGGGCCGGACCAGGAGCGGGAGGCGATCCGGCAGGCGCTGGAGGAGGCGGCGGGGAACCGCACCCGGGCGGCGGCGGCGCTGGGGATGGGGCGGACGACGCTCTGGCAGAAGCTCAAGGAGTACGGGCTGTGACGAGCTGATCCGCTGGGATGACCCTGGACGAACGCGGGGGGGGGCG
>DATABU010000532.1:0-6974 GCA_036259415.1 Longimicrobiaceae bacterium | reverse complement strand
TAGGCGGCGAGCGCGCTGTCGGGGGCGGCGGGCACCACGACCGCCGCCGTGGCGGTGCGCGCGCCGGCGTAGCCGCCCAGGACCCGGCTCCCCGGCGGGACCGCGCCGGCGGGGAAGCCCTCGGGGAGCTCCCCCACCACGAGTGGGCCCTCCATCCAGCCCGTGAACAGGGCCCGGACCAGCTCTGCCGGTACGGGGCGCCCGTCCTGCGCTGCCCCG
Organism: Longimicrobiaceae bacterium; assembly: GCA_036259415.1. Taxonomy (GTDB): domain Bacteria; phylum Gemmatimonadota; class Gemmatimonadetes; order Longimicrobiales; family Longimicrobiaceae; genus JAFAYN01. The sequence goes on along the minus strand of DATABU010000532.1, from coordinate 6,755 downwards.
CCGCCCGGGGCGAGCGCGATGCCGAGCGCGACCAGCGGGACCACGGCGGTGCGGAGGTACACGGTGGTTCTCCTCGAGCGGGGTGGGTGGCGATCGGTCCGGCCAGGCCGCCCGCATGCCGTGGGCCAATCTCCGGGCGGACGCCGGCTGGCCGCGCAAGTGGTTGTGCCGTGTCCGTTTGGCGGGGGCGTCCGGACGGGCGTGGGCGCCGCGGGTGGGGCGCGCGCGGGACAGCCCCGGGGCACGCCGGCCCCTGGAACGAGCGAGGCGGCCCCCTCTGGCTCCGGAGGCCGCCCCGCCGTCACCCGCAGGTACAGCGGGGGCGTCAGTCTCCCGCCGCCGCTCCCCTGGCCGGCCGGGCCTTCAGCGTGGAGCCGGGTGTGATCTGCACCGGCTTCCGCCCCTCGGTGGCTTCTGCGCGGAGCTGGCCGCACGCCGCGGCGATGTCGCTCCCGCGCGATTCCCGCACCGCCGCCGAGATCCCGCGCTTCCCCAGCCGCTCCACGAACAGGTTGAGCCGGTTCCGCGAGCTGGGCTGCCACTCCGTCCCGGGGATGGGGTTGAAGGGGATCAGGTTCACGAAGGCGTTGAACTCGCTCACCAGGCCGGCCAGCTCGTCCGCCAGCTCGGGCCGGTCGGTCACGCCGTCGATCATCACGTACTCGAAGGTGATCCGCTTCCCGCCCGCCTCGTCGAAGCGCCGCAGCGAGTCCAGCAGCTCGGGGAGCGGGTGCTTCTTCTCCAGCGGGATCAGCTCCTGCCGCAGCTCGTGGTTGGGGGCGTGCAGCGAGACGGCCAGCCGGTACTGTTCCGGCATCTCCGCCATCTCCAGGATCCCCGGGACCACGCCCACGGTGGAGACGGTGATGCGGCGCGCGCCGAGCCCGTAGCCGCGGTTCAGGATGGCCAGGGAGGGGAAGACCGCCTTCCGGTTCATCAGCGGCTCGCCCATCCCCATGTAGACCACGTTGGTGATGTCGTCGTAGCCGTTGTCGCGGGCCCAGGCGCGGGCGCCGCGGAACTGCGCCACCACCTCGCCCGCGCTGAGCTGCCGCCGGTACCCCGCCCACCCCGTCGCGCAGAACGAGCACGCCATGGCGCACCCCGCCTGCGACGAGATGCACAGCGTCAGCCGCGACGGGGTGGGGATGAGCACCGACTCGATCAGCTCGCCGTCCGGGAGCCGCCACAGGTGCTTGGCCGTGCCGTCCACCGAGCGCGACAGCTTCGCCACCTCCGGCGACGCGAAGTCGAAGCGCTCCGCCAGCGCGTCCCGCTCCGCCTTCGGCAGGTCGCTCATCTCCTCGAAGCCGAAGGCCAGGCGGTCGTAGAGCCAGCCAAGCACCTGCTTCGCGCGGTAGCGGGGCTGGCCGCGCTCCGCGAAGTGGGCGGCGAGGGCGGCCTCGGCGTCCTCGGGGAGGAGGCCCACCAGGTCGGTCCGGGTCCCGGCGGCGGTCTGCGTCGAGCGAGCGGTCATGGGTGCACCTCTTCTGCGAGGGGACGGCCGCGGAGCCGCTCGCCGTCCCGGCCGGATCGTCGCGCCTTAGTCCCCCGCAGCAGCCCGCGGGTTCCCGCCGAAAGGCCGCGCGCGTGCTTGATGCCCGGATACGGTGGCGTTACCTTTGCAACCCTTGCGCCCGCGGGGGAGATTCCCCCGCGTCCATCGTTTCCGGCCCAGGGGAAGCCGAGGTTTCCGTGCTCCTTTCCGAGCTGCTCCCTCCCGAACGGATCCGCATCCCGCTGGAGGGGAGGTCCAAGGACGACCTCCTCCGCGAGCTGGTGGACGTGCTGCACTCCGCCGGGGGCGTGGGCGACCCGGCCGCGGTGCTCGGCGCCGTGCGCGAGCGCGAGGCGGTGCTCAGCACCGGGATCGGCAACGGGGTGGCGATCCCCCACGGCAAGTCGGCCGAGGTGGCCCGGCTCGCCATGGCGGCGGGGGTGGCCGCGGAGCCGGCGGACTTCGAGGCGCTGGACGGACGCCCGGTGAGCCTGTTCTTCCTGCTGGTGGGGCCGGAGAGCGCGGCGGGCGACCACGTGAAGGCGCTCAGCCGCATCTCCCGCCTGGTGCGGAGCGACGCCTTCCGCCGGAGGCTCGCCGAGGCGAAGACCCCGGAGGAGTTCCACGCGATCCTGGCCGAGGCGGAGCAGTCGTGACCCGGCCGGCGCTGGGGTGGGTCCCGGCGGTCCTCTGGGCCGCCGCGATCTTCGTGGTGAGCGCCCGGCCCTCCGTCTCCATCCCCTCCTTCCGGGGCGCCGACAAGCTGCTGCACTTCGGCGCGTACGCGCTGCTGGGCTTCCTCCTGGCGCACGGCGCCGCCGCTTCGGGGCTCCGCCCCGGCTGGGCGGTCGCGCTGGGCTGGCTGTACGGCGCCTCCGACGAGCTCCACCAGGGGTTCGTACCGGGGCGCTCCATGGACCCCGCCGACTGGGCCGCCGACGCGCTCGGCGTCCTGGCCGGCGTCTTCGCCTATTCCCGCTTCCAGGCGTGGCACCGGGGCCGGACCCCGGCCGCCGCCCGCGCGAGCCGATGACCGAGAGCCCGCTCCGTACCGCCTTCCGCACCCTCCCCGCCGGGGAGCTGTGCGCCGACCACGCCGGGACCGCCGTCCGCCTCGCCGGGTGGGTGCACCGCATCCGCGACCTGGGCGGGGTGGCGTTCCTCGACCTGCGCGACCGGGCGGGCGTCGTGCAGGTCTCCTTCGACCCCTCCTGGACCCCGGCGGACGTCCTGGCCGCCGCGCGCGACCTGAAGGCCGAGTCCGTGGTGCAGGTGGAGGGGACGGTGGAGCGCCGCATCAGGGAGAACCCGCAGCTCCCCACCGGCGAGGTGGAGGTGCGTGCGACCGCGCTGCGGGTGCTGACCACGGCCGAGGCGCTCCCCATCCAGGTGGACTACGCCGCCGACGAGGAGCTCCCCTCCGAGGACCTGCGCCTCCGCTACCGCTACCTGGACCTGCGCCGCCCCGACCTCCAGCGCAACTTCGTACTCCGGCACCGGGCGGCCCAGACGGTCCGCGGCTTCCTCTCGGGGGAGGGCTTTCTGGAGGTGGAGACGCCGCTCCTCACCACCCCGACCCCGGAGGGGGCGCGCGACTTCCTGGTCCCCTCGCGGGTGCACCCGGGGGAGTTCTACGCGCTCCCCCAGTCGCCGCAGCTCTACAAGCAGCTGCTGATGGTGAGCGGCTTCGACCGCTACTTCCAGATCGCCCGCTGCCTGCGCGACGAGGACCTGCGCGCCGACCGCCAGCTCGAGTTCACGCAGATCGACGCCGAGATGTCCTTCGTGGACGAGGAGGACGTCTTCCGCGTCGGCGAGGGGCTGATGGCCGCGGTCTGGCGCGACGCCCTGGGGGTGGAGCTGCCCACGCCCTTCCCGCGGATGACGTACGCCGAGGCGATGGAGCGCTACGGCACCGACAAGCCCGACCTGCGCTTCGACCTCCCCGTCGTGGACGTGACGGAATTCCTCCAGGCGGCCGACTTCCGGCTCTTCCAGGCCACGCGCGGGACGGCCCAGCGCATCCGCGGGATCCGCGTGCCCGGCGGCGCTCGCCTCTCCCGCAGGGAGACCGACGAGCTGCAGGAGGTGGCGAAGCGGGGCGGGGCCGCCGGCGCGCTCTGGGTCAAGCGCACGGAGGAGGGGCTCTCCGGCCAGTTCGCCAAGGCGCTGGACGAGGGCGCCGCGCAGGCGTTCTACGGGGCCGCGGAGATGGAGCCGGGCGACCTGTTCGTGGCCGTCGTCGGCGAGTTCCGGAGCGTGCGCGCCGGGGACGCGGGCACGGCGGCCGCAGGGCTGGAGCCGGCGCTGGACGAGCTTCGCCGCCACCTGGCACGAAAGATGGATCTGGTGGAGCGGGGGAAGCACGCGTGGCTCTGGGTGACCGACTTCCCGCTCTTCGACCGGGACCCCGAGGCGGGGCGGCTGGTGTCGGCGCACCACCCCTTCACCATGCCGCACCCGGACGACGTGGCCGCGCTGTTCGAGGCCACGGAGGGGGAGGGACCGGTGCGGGATGAGGCCGCGCGGCGCCTCTACGCCCTCCCCGTACGATCCCGGGCGTACGATGCGGTGTACAACGGCAACGAGCTGGCCAGCGGGTCGGTCCGCATCCACCAGCCCGAGCTGCAGCGCCGGGTCTTCCGCGCGCTGGGGATCGGGGAGGAGGAGGCGCGGACCAAGTTCGGCTTCCTCCTGGAGGCGTTCCGCTACGGGGCTCCGCCCCACGCGGGGTTCGCCTTCGGGTTCGACCGCATGGTCATGCTCCTCGCGCGTGCGGAGAGCCTGCGCGAGGTCGTCGCCTTCCCCAAGACCGCCTCCGCCCGCGCCCTGTTCGAGGGCGCGCCGACGCCGGTAGCCGACGGGGATCTCGTGGAACTGCACATCCGGACGCTCGGCGACGGGACCGCCTGAGGGCCGCCCCGCCGGGCGTCGCACCGGCATAGACATGGCGAACACCGAAGTCCAGACGGTCCAGCACCGGCTCTCCATCGACGGAGCCGACCCCCTCCTGGTGGGGGGGATCAACGACGCACACCTCACCGAGCTGGGGCGCCTCTCCGGGTGCCGCGTGGTGCTCCGCGGCGACCACCTCCTCCTCTCCGGCGGGGTGGAAGAGGTCGAGCGCGCGGTCCCGGTGGCCCAGCAGATGATCGAGCTGGCCCGGGGCGGCCAGTCGTTCGGCCAGGCCGACGTGGAGCGGCTCTGGGACGAGGCGCTCCACGCCGACGGAACCGGCCCCCGGCTGGGGGAGGGCGGCTCCATCGTCGTCCCCGGCGCGCGCCGCTCCATCAGCCCCAAGTCCGCCGGGCAGCGCGAGTACCTGGAGGCCATCGCCGAGAACGACATCGTCGTCGGCGTGGGCCCCGCCGGCACCGGCAAGACCTACCTCGCCGTCGCCATGGCGGTGGAGGCGCTGATGAAGAAGCGGGTCAAGCGCATCATCCTGGCGCGCCCCGCGGTGGAGGCCGGCGAGAACCTGGGCTTCCTCCCCGGCGACCTCCAGGACAAGGTGGACCCGTACCTCCGGCCGCTCTACGACGCGCTGGAGGACATGATGCCCGCCGACCGCCTGAAGCGGGCGATGGAGGGGCGCACCATCGAGATCGCGCCGCTGGCGTACATGCGCGGCCGCACCCTCCAGGACGCCTTCGTGATCCTGGACGAGGCGCAGAACGCCACCACGGCGCAGATGAAGATGTTCCTCACCCGCATGGGGCTCAACTCCAAGGCGGTGATCACCGGCGACAAGACGCAGATCGACCTCCCGCGCCGCGAGGACTCGGGGCTGGTGGAGATCGAGCGGGTGCTCAAGGGGATCGAGGGGATCGCCTTCGCCTACTTCAAGTCGGCGGACGTCATCCGCCACCGGCTGGTCAAGGAGATCATCCGCGCCTACGCGGCGGACTCCGCGGGCGGGACGGAGGAAGGCGTCGTCTGATGGTGGCCCCGGAGCGTCCCCCCGAGCGCAGGGCGGCGCCCCGCGACGGCGTGCCGGACGCCCCGTCCGGCCGCTGGACGCAGGCGCTCCTGCACCACGGAACGCGCCTCGCGGTCCTCCTGGCGACCGCCGTCGCCATCTACCTCCTCTTCCCCGCCGGCGGCGCGCCCGGCCCGGCGGTGCTGGAGCGGGGGGTGGTGGCGCCGGAGGACATCATCGCCCAGATCCCCTTCCAGATCCCCAAGACGGAAGAGGAGCTGCGCCGCGAGCAGGAGGAGGCCGCCCGCGGCGTCCCCCCGGTCTACGACCTGCACCCCGGCGCGGCGGACACCGTCGCGGCGGGGCTGCGCGGCTTCTTCGCCGCCGTCGACGGGGCCGTGCGCGGCGCGGCACCGGGCGAGGAAGGGGCGGCCGTCCGCGGCGTGCTCTCCCGCAGCGGCGTCCCCACCACGCTGGGCGCCATCGAGGTGCTGACCGACTCCGCGCGGCGGACGGCGCTCCAGGTGGCGACGGAGGCGGCGGTGCGCGAGCTCTTCCCGCGCGGGATCGCCGCGACGACGCCCGGGCGCGGCGGGGTCTCGGCGGTGCGCGTGCGCGGGGTGACGGGCGGCGAACGGCTGGTCCCCCCCGACAGCATCGCCACGGCGGACGGCTTCTACCGCGAGGCCGCGCTCCGCCTTCCCCCCGGCGCCGGCCCGGACGCGTCGGAGCTGCAGCGGCTCCTGCTGGTGCGCTACTTCCAGCCCTCCATCGCGCCCAACCAGCGCGAGACGGAGGCCGCCCGCGCCCGCGCCCGCAGCGCCGTGGACCGCGTGAAGGCGCGGGTGCTGGCGGGGGAGAAGATCGTGGGCGCCCGCGAGCAGGTGGGCGACCGCGAGGAGGAGCGGCTGCGCGCCTACCAGGCCGCCCTGGCCGCCCGCCAGGAGGCCGCCGGCGAGGGGGGCCACGCCCCGCTCCGCGCGCTGGGCTCCATCCTCTACAACCTCCTCCTCCTGGGGATCGTCGGCTTCCTCCTGCGCTTCTCGCGCGAGCACCTGTACGAGTCGGACCGGACGATCGTCTTCCTCGGACTGATCACCGTGGCCGTGGCGGCTCTGGCGGCGCTGATCGGGCGGCTGGAGCTGCCGCCGGAGCTGATCCCGGTGCCCTTCGCCACGATGGTGATCGCCGTGCTCTGGGGCGGGCGGCTGGCGCTCGCCATGGCGCTGATCCTGGCGCTGATCCTGGGGGGGCAGGCGCCGTTCCTGGGGGTGGCCGTCCCCTTCACGGCGGCCGTCGGCGGCGCGGCGGCGGCGTTCGGGGTGCGGGTGGCGCAGC